>JAATFH010000516.1 GCA_015655315.1 Terriglobales bacterium | reverse complement strand
GTGGCAGTCTGAATACTCGCGATTAGCAAACGGCACGTTCCGGGCCTAGTTTTTGTTTCTTCTTGATGAAGGCTTTCGTGAATATTCGATAAAAATCCACTCGATTCACATGTCGAATCGATTCTGTAAAGTTCTTGTTACATATCTCTGAAATTGTTTCGAGAAGAGAATTCCCTCATTTGAACTTCTTGATCCGGTAGTACACCTCGTACAGAGATACTACCCGGGATTGTTCGTGGGTTTACAGGCTACGCCGGTCGCAGGCTCTTTCCATAAGAATTCCTCATGCTTCCGGCAGGACTTGCAGCAAATATTAACTCTGAAGTTGTTTAGTACTGGAGACTTGTGGCTTCGATAAAGAATTGTGTGTCCTTAAGGCGAGATCTTGCTTTCGCTACTCTTGTATTCTGCTTGCTTGCCGTTGTCAGTAGCAGGGCGCAGTCTATTCAGGGAACTATCCTCGGCAACGTGAAGGATGCTGCCGGCGCTGTTGTTCCCGGCGCGAGTGTCAATCTGGTAAGCGTTGACGAAGGTTCGACCAGAACCACGGTTTCCAATGCCTCCGGAGACTATGAGTTCTTCGATGTAAAAGCTGGACGTTACACGGTAGAGGTTTCGCGCGACGGATTCGAAAAGTGGTCGGCTACCGGCCTCACGCTGACCGTTCGTCAGCAGCTTCGCGTGGATGCGGTGCTGGTTGTAGGCAGTGTGCAACAGGAAGTCAGCGTCTCAGGCGACAGCATCACGGCAATCGATACGGATACGCCATCTATCAACGCCGTTTATAGTGCAGTAGACGTCGAGAACCTGCCGGTGAACACCCGCGCCAGCGCCAATGGTACAAGTGCGCTGAATATCGTTGGTACTCTGCCCGGCGTTCAGGCAGACGGTAACGCAACTACAAACAATGTGAGTTTCTCTGTGCAAGGCGGTTTGCCTTTTCAGACAGAAGTCTCGGTCGACGGCATTACCGTTCAGAACGCGGGCGGCGGTAATCGGCCCATTGCGGATGCTTTTCCTTCTTCTGAATCGATTGCCGAATTGCGTGCCGATGGTGTGATGAACAACGCCGAATTCGGTCAGCCGGGTGAGATTACGGTGACCACCAAGGGTGGCACCAATCAGATCCACGGATCGGCATTCTGGTATCACCAGAATGCTGCCTTCAACGCTATCCCGTATACATACCCGGCGACCACGATCAAGCCAAAGCTGATCGGCAACACCTATGGCGCCAGTTTTGGCGGCCCGGTTATCATTCCACACTTGTACAACGGCCACAACAAAACCTTTATCTATGGCGCTTATGAAGGGTGGCGGCACCCTTCCCAGGCAACTGAACAATATAAAGTTCCAAGCACCCTGATGAAGCAGGGCGATTTCTCAAAGTATGCCTCCGATGGGTTCACAGGTCTTACCAATCCATTCACCGGTGGAAGCTACGGAACGAAATTGCCTTCCATCAACGCAGCCGCGCAAAAGCTGCTCTCGTTTTATCCCGACCCGAATGTCGGCGATCCGACAGCATATACGGACGATGGAGTAGCGAACTACATCGTAAACAAAGACACAAGCGGTCATTCCGATCAATTCGATATTCGCGGCGACCAATACTTTGGAGCGAATCAGAAGTTTCTTCTCTGGGGCCGGTTTACATGGAAGAACTTTCCCACTAGCAGTGTCGAACCTTTGAATGTTCCATCGGCGTTAAATACCAATCAGTCTCGTGTATTAAAGATCAGCGCTAACTGGACTATTACTCCTCACCTCATTAATGAAGGTGGTTTCGGTTTTACCCTCTTCACGGGCGGGCAGAGCAATAGCTTTGATGGAAAATCCTTCACCACAGGATTAGGTTTGAACGGGCTGCAGAACCTCTTCTATAACGGCATTCCCGAGCTCGATTTCAATAACATCAGTTCACTGAATGCAGACCGGTTAACGTCCATCAACAAGTCTCGTATCTTCGTCTATACCGATGCGCTGACCTGGGCAAAGGGAAATCACCAGTTCAAATTCGGTGTCGATATTCGAACGATCGAATCCGTCAGTCCATTAGGATTCAATGGCTCCGACAACTACGGCACCTTCCAATACAACAAAGACAACAGCGCCGGTATCTTCACCGGAGTTGACTTCGCAGACTTTCTGTCGGGCCTTCCGTATCAGACGTTCTATGACGTAGTGCAGCAGGATAACGACGGTACCTCCGTCCACTATCACTTCTTCGCTCAGGACCAGTGGAAGGTAAGTTCGAACCTTACCCTGAGTTATGGCATTCGTTATGAGTTGCATCCCGGCTACAGCGATAAGGGTGGCGACATCGGTAACTTCGATCCGGATGTCGCACTCTCAGGACGCGCCATCTACCCGGACGGCAAATCGAGCCTGCTGGCACAGAGCTTCCTTGCCAGCGCCAACGCCTGCGATCCTGACGGCATCAACAATACAAATAATGCAGTCATCAACGGTGCGCCTTGCATGCCTGTTCAAGGCAATGGTCCGGCGGGTTTCCCCCCAGGCTTGAAGAAGTATCCGCACCTGCGTTTCATGCCGCGCTTCGGCTTTGCATGGCGTCCCTTTAATAATGACAAGACGGCAATCCGCGGCGGCTTCGGCATGTACAACATCACGCTGCTCGGATCGAACTTCTACTCTCTCACCGGAACCCTGCAGGCGCAGACCACGCAGTACACCAATACCCTGGATACAGCCACTCATACTGTTGGATACCAGTGGCCGGACATCTATTCCGGAGCAGGCAACGGCGGTTGCACTACCTGCTACGGACAGGATTACTTCGGAACAGCGAACAGCACGCACTGGAAGGATCCTTATACCGAACAATGGTCCTTGAGCGTAGACCATGACTTCGGCAGCGGCTACGCCGGCCGGGTCTCCTACATCGGCTCCGAGACGCATCAGTTGGTTTGGGCTCCGGATGAAAACTCCCTGCCGTTCTCGAGCACTGTTTCCGCTAACTTCCAGCCCTTAAGCGCGCGTATTTTTCCCAACTGGGGCCGCATCAATACTCGCGCGACAGGCGCCAATGAGAGCTACCACTCGTTGCAGGCGGAATTCGATCACCGCTTCCAGCGCGGACTGGAGCTGAACTCTTCCTGGACCTATGCCAAAGCACTTGCCGATAACCAGGGACCAGCCAACATTGGCTTCGCCGGTGAAAGCGGAGGCGCACGTGCCACTTCGATCCTGGACCGGCACGCCGACTTCGGAAACGTCTTTGGAACCCGGCGTCATCGGTTCAACACA
This sequence comes from Terriglobales bacterium, assembly GCA_015655315.1. Lineage (GTDB taxonomy): Bacteria > Acidobacteriota > Terriglobia > Terriglobales > Acidobacteriaceae > Alloacidobacterium. Next base: position 6,470 of record JAATFH010000516.1, on the reverse strand, counting down.
ACCGCGGTTTATGACCTTCCCTTCGGGCGCGGGCGCCAATTTGGATCGGGCATGAGCAGACTTGCCGACACTGCGGTTGGGGGATGGCGTCTTTCCAGCATCTTCCTCTGGCAGGGCGGTCCGTTTGAATCGCCGTACTTCCCAGATGGTCAAGGCGATCCATCCGGTACTGGATCGGGATTGGACGGCACGGCGTCCGGCTTTGATGGCAGCCATCGCAACCAGTATCCGGACACGGTACCTGGCACGAGCTCCAAGCCTTCCCGTCAAACGCGCCTGCAATGGGTCAATACCGCAGCCTTCACCTGCCCAGGCTATCCTGGGTGGCAGCCGGGAACAGCCTGCACTACCGGCAGCGGCTCAGGTCCAGTGCCGAACCCGATTGGACGTTTCGGCAACGCGCAGGTCGGCTCAGTAGTCGGTCCTGGCACGGTCAACCTTTCCGCCGGCCTCAGCAAGACCTTTTCGATTACGGAACGGCTCAAGCTGAAGGCGGAAGGTACGTTCACCAACGTGCTCAACCATACCAACCTCAGCGATCCGAATATGAATATCAGTTCTCCGAGTTTCGGATTAATATCAAGCGCTCTCACTTCGGATTTCGGTGGCGCGCGCTCCGGGCAGGTTTCCATGCGCCTGGACTTCTAATCAACCGGTCGCATTTAACAAAAACGTGGGCCTTATAGGCCCACGTTTTCTGTTTCACGACCTGAAGGAGCCAGCAATCAGCGGTATATGGAAAATGCCTGTACTACCCGCGTGATCACTCCGTCGGGACTTGGGGCATCGGGGCGCAGTTGGTGTTCCATGCAGGTGTAAAGGCCCAGCAGTTGCCCGAAGATCACATCCACTACGCCTCGATAGGCATCGGCAACATCAGCGGCTATTGGGAGATAGACATCGCACAAGGGCATGATCGTCGCCGCTGCTGATGCAGGCCCAACCGCAATTCTCTCTCCTGCAACGTGTTTTGTTCCTATCTCGCGCAGCAGGTCCAGTGCATATCCTTGCCGCTGTGCTTCTCCGGATACCAAGCTGAGAAAGAGTGTTTCCTTATCAAGGATGGCCATGGGGCCATGCCGCAATCCCAGAATAGTCTCAGTCATCGTTTTGACGCGTCCGGCGGACATCTCGAGGACTTTCAGTGCAGACTCATTCGCAATTGCCGCCAGCGGACCGGCACCCACGAAGCAGGCACGGCCAAATCGTCTTGCCGCAATCTTCCCGGCGAGTTCGTCGCCGTCGTGCAGTATGGTCTCGCCTGCTGCACACAGACGCTGCAGAATGGGCACATATTCTTCCAGCGACCAGGCATGCGCGAGACACTGTCCCAGTACCGTCATATTTGTAAACGAGCTCGTCATCACCAGACTGCGATCGTTCACTGCATCGTCCAGCACGACCACGCAGCTACGTGCATGCTTCTGGCAAGCCGCGATCATCCGGGCTTTCGGATTGCATGTTACGACCAGTTGAGAAATCTCCGGATAGTGCTCCGCAGCACGCTCCAGCACTGCGACGCCTTCCGGCGAATCACCCGACCGCGAGAACGATATCCAGAGATAGCGCTGTCCCGGCACGACGTACTGATCCATGTTCGGCAGCAGGTCTGTACTCGCGCATGCCCATACTTCGCAGCCCCATTGCTGCCTCAGCAGCAGTTCCAGAGCCTGTCCGATGTAGTTTGAAGTTCCGGCGCCCACGAGGAAAACGACCGGTCTCCGCTCCACCGGTCCGCGCACACCCGCTTCGTCGAGGAACCCGCGAATGCGCTCCTGCTCCCGTTCGAAAATATCAAGTGTCGTACGCCAGGTTTCCGGTTGCTGGGCAATTTCGCGGGGTGTGTACAAGAGCCCCCGTTCCTGCTGTTCATCACGAGGCAGTTGGATAAGGTTCAAAAGATCGTTCACGGAAATCCCTTTAGGTAACTTCTGACAGTTACTATACTCCCAAAAGGAAAGAAAAAATAACAAAAAGAAATACACTGAAAAGTGCTTGTGAATTACGGTTGGTGCTGAGCTGTACAGGCCGATTGCTACCAAAGACGAATGATCCGGTGTTCTTTGAACAGCTGTCGCGCCATCGTGCAACGGACCGCAGCAGGGGAGTCACAGCCGATACGATAACTGCAATAGAAAAGCCCACTTTTGATAAGTGGGCTTTCTGTTGAAACAAAGAACTCTGTATGACAACTCTTTATTTTAGGCTATCTGATCCGTATATCGCCCGAACCCGTGCCAATCCGCACAGTAGGGCCGCCGCCATTTACATCGCCGGTAATGTGGTGCTTCTCGAAGCCGCCATGCGTAGTAATCGGAGGATCGCTGTGAACCGAACCAGAGCCCGTCTGCGCGTCGAGGGAGAACCGCGAGCTCCCGACATCGAGGGTCACAGAGCCGGAGCCAGTCTGCAGCCGCCAGGCTGATGTAGGCTGTCCCTGAACGTCAATATCGCCCGAGCCGGTTTCGGCGTATAACTCACCCTGGACTCCCTTGAGGCGTATGCTTCCGCTGCCAGTCTGGGCCTTAACACCACTTGGCGATTGCAGTTCTGCGCGGATATCGCCCGAGCCGGTTTCCAGGGTAGTGCGGCCGCTCAGTCCTGTTGCTTCGATTGACCCCGACCCAGTGTTGAGCTTTGCCGGTCCATTCAGGTCAGCAACGCGAACGTCGCCGGAGCCGCTGTCGGCCGTAAGCTCTGTCCCTTTGGGCGTCGTGATGTCGTAGTCAATGGAGATGTTCTTGTAATCGGTATGTTTCCCGATGCTGATCATGTTTCCGGTCTGTTCGATCGGAGGATTCGACACGATCTGACGCACCCGCTCTTCAGGCGACCCGCTATCGATCCAGCTGTTCCATTTGGCCGCGTGAACATGGCCGATAATGTGAACGCTCGCATCCGATCCCGGAGTGATGTGGACATATCCCGCACCGGTACTGACGGAGAGGGTCACCGCTCCACTGGTATGGAGAGTCTTATCGAAATTGCCGTCAGCAGCGAGGAGCGCCGCAGGAGCCAGCAAGAGGGCAGTCACCGCAATTGCTTTATGAAGGTGCATAACACGATCCTTTACTGAACTAAAGCGATGGAAATGTTTCTGGTTAAGCTAATAGCCAGCACATCTACTTTACTGCTGAAGCACGACGGTGTCTCCTTCTTTCAGTCCATCCAGGATCTCGGTCTTGCTGCCGTTGGAAATCCCGGCTTTCACCGGAATCTTGCGCTGACCGTCTTTCTGCTTGGGATCGGGAACGAAGACGAAGGCATTTTTCTGGTTGTCATACACCAGGGCCTGCTCCGGAACGCTGAGCGCATTCTTGTGCTCGGTGATCAGAACCTCGGCATTGGCTGTCATATTGGCCTTCAGTTCGCCCGTGGGATTGTCGATCGATACGCGTACTTCAAATGTGGTGACATTATCTTTTTCAACGCCGAGCGGAGCGATCTTGGTGACTTTTCCGTTGAAAGTCTTGTTGGGAAAAGACTCGACGCGAATGCGTGCAGGCTGGCCAAGATAGACGCTGCCGATATCGGCCTCGTCGACCTTACCCTGTACATAAACCTGTGTCGTGTCGCCCAGCGTCATCACCAGCGTGGCCGTCGATCCCAGGACGAGAATGGAACTGACCGCATCGCCGATCTCCACATCGCGGGAGAGCACAACGCCGTCCATGGGGGAAACCAGCGTCGTGTAGCTGAGCTGCTCGTTCAACTGATCGAGGCTCGCCTGCGCCGATTGCACCTGCGCCTGGGCCTGTTTCAGCTTTGCCTGATCGACGCTGATCTGCGCAACGGAAGCATCACGCTTGTTCTCAGCGGCAACATAATTGCGCTGAGCGTCATCGAGGGTCTGTCTTGAAACAACTCCGTCATTCGACATGGCGAGGTTGCGCTCGTAAGTGGACTTGTACATCGGCAGGTCCGGGGCGGCTGCATTCACCTTGTCCTGGTCGATGTTGGCCTTGAAGGTAACGACATTCGCCTCGGCTGCGGCAAGCGTTGCTTTTTGCGCCGCAACCTGGGCAAGAATCTCCTGCTGGTCGAGCTGGGCCAGCACCTGACCCTTATGAACGATCTGGTTAATGTCGACGAAAAGTCTCTCGACAATGCCGCTGGCCTTGGACTTTAGCTCGACTTTTGTAATGGGTTGAATCTTGCCGGTGGCAACGACACTTTTGGCAATATCGCCGCGCGAAGCCTTGGCCAGCTTGCTGGGGTCGATCTTGCTGCCGCTTCCGCGAGCAACGGCAACAATAGCCACCAACAGCACCACCACCACCGCCGGTATAGCCCAAAGCCACCATCTTTTCTTGCGCTTACGCTGCGTTGCCACTGTACATGCTCCCGCTTCTTAGACTGGTCATTTGTAAATAGGTACGTGTCAGGGTGGTATACGGAGGACGCCGTCCGTTAGTTCCATGATATGAACTGTTAAACTCAGAGAAAAATGTCAGGCCTGCTGCTCTTTCGGTTCGTCTCCATCGCGGTACTGATTCTCGCCAACGGCTTCTTCGTCGCGGCAGAATTCGCTCTCGTCAGCGTACGGGAGACCCGCGTCGAGCAGCTCATCGCGCAGCGCCGTCCCGGAGCGCGGACCGTTCGCCATCTGCAGCAGAATCTGGACGATTTTTTACCTGCCGTTCAATTTGGCGTAACCCTCTGCAGCCTGGCGCTTGGCTGGATCGGGGAGCCGGTCGTTGCCGCGGTCTTTCGGGAATGGCTGTCCTATCTGCCGCACGTCAACGTTTACGCGCACGTGATTGCCGTGCCGATTGCGTTTGCGCTGATTACCTATTTTCATGTCCTGCTGGGCGAGTTGGTGCCCAAGTCGCTCACCCTGCGCAAAGTGGACCAGGTAGCCCTTGGGGTTGCCGGTCCGATGGACGTCTTCATCCACATCACTCGCCCGGCGGTGCGCCTGCTGAACATCTCGGCTGCATTCGTCCTGCGGCTCTTTCGCGCCCCTGTCGCTCACGAAGGCAGCGTGCATTCGCCGGAAGAACTGAAGTTGATTGCAACGGCAGCGCGGCGTGTCGGCATGCTGCCGGAGTTCCAGGAGACGCTCATCCATCACGCGGTCGAGGTGAACGAGATTCCGACGCGCGAGATCATGACTCCGCGCCAGCGCATCTTCTCGCTCCCGGCCGACATGTTGATCGAATCAGCCAGTGCGCGCATTGTGGAAGAGCTGCATTCGCGCATTCCGGTCTATGACCCCGCTCGAGGACCGGACCACATTGTCGGAGTCGTTTACTCGAAAGACATTTCGCGCCTCATGCATTTCCGCGCTTCCGCCCGCACGCGTTTTGCCGACGCCCCTTTTACCGAACTCCGGCTGCGACAGGTCATGCGCGAAGTCCTTGTCGTGCCCGAGACCAAGCCGGTGCTTGATCTTCTGCAGGAGTTTCAGCAACGCCGCCGCCATCTGGCCATTGTGGTCGATGAGTTTGGCACGACCGTCGGGCTGGTCACCGTAGAAGACGCCATCGAGCAGCTGGTGGGAGAAGTCGAGGACGAATTCGATGTTGCGGCCAAGACCACCCTTACCTCCGCGAGCGGAAGCGTTGTGCTGGATGGCGGCGTAAACCTGCGCGATCTGGAAACACAGATGAACTGGCGATTACCGCGCGACGGCGGCGTCGAAACGCTGGCCGGATTTCTGCTGACCCGTCTGGGAAAAATCCCCAGGGGCGGAGAAACCGTTGAGTTTGACGGTCGCAAACTTACCGTTGCCGAGATGAGCGGAAACCGCATCAGCAAAGTCATTGTTGAAAATCTGAAACCGCCCGACGATGAAGAACAGCCTCTCCAGCCGGAGAAAGCCTCCTGATGCGGGCTTTTCGGTCGCTGCTTCTGCGGTTGGCATACACCATCCCGGTCGTGTGGCTGGTGGTGACACTGGTTTTTCTTCTCATTCACATCGTGCCTGGCGATCCGGTCGAGCAGATGCTCGGAGAAGGCGCCCGCGCACAGGACATCGCTGCTCTGCGCCACGCGTACGGACTCGATATTCCGCTGGGTCGGCAGTACATCCATTACTGGAGTGCGGCGCTGCACGGCGACTTCGGCCGGTCTGTGCGGCTGAACGACACGGTAACGCATCTCGTCCTCACACGCTATCCGTATACATTGGAACTGACCGGCGCTGCGTTGCTCGTGGCCTTGCTGCTCTCGATTCCGGCAGGTATCACAGCGGCGCTGCACCGAGGGCGCTGGCAGGACAATACTCTCGGCGTGGTGAGCCTGCTGGGTCTGTCGTTTCCCGGCTTTGCGCTCGGGCCGATTCTGATCCTGCTGGTTTCGATCAAGCTGGGCTGGCTTCCCGTCAGCGGAGCCGGTGGGTGGGACCACCTTGTGCTGCCCGCCATCACCATGGGCAGCGCATTGGCTGCTATCCTGACGCGCATGGTGCGCACGGCGATGCTCGAAGAATTGGGCCAGGACTACATCCGCACCGCCCGCGCCAAGGG
>JAATFH010000553.1 GCA_015655315.1 Terriglobales bacterium | reverse complement strand
CCGTGCTCACCGGAGATGGAGCCGCCATGTGCGATCACGATGTCTGTGGCGAGATCGAGAAAGGCGCGGAACTTGCGGATACCGGCCTCGGTTTCGAGGTCGAAATTGATGCGCATGTGGACGCAGCCCTCGCCGAAGTGCCCGTACATGGGGCTGCGATAACCGAACTCATTCATCAACTTGAAGAGCTCGCGCAGATAGGAACCAAGCTTCTCCGGAGGAACCGCGGCATCTTCCCAGCCCTCCCAGCCGTGAGGCTCTCCAGGAATAAATACTGTCGAACCGAGAGCGGATTCGCGGACATGCCAGACGCGAGGCGCCTCCGCACTGCTGTAAACACGGACAGCAGCCGGAGCCCGCGATATGGATTGCAAAAATCGTTCGACCTGCGCGTCCGCGTCTTCCGGCGACCATCCGCCGAACTCCACCAACAGATGCCCGCGTCCCTCGGGCAGAAGAACCACATCATCGACTGCAAGTTCCTTGCGCTTCATGAAGTCGACGAGCATGCCGTCGAAGCCTTCGAGTCCAATCGGCTTGTATTCGAGGACGAGAGGCACATGGTCCGCTGCGATGAAGGGATCGGCAAATCCCAGGCCAACCAGTCTCCGATGCGGCGGGCTGTCTTTCAGATGAAGCGTTGCGCCCAGCACGGTGGCGCAGGTGCCTTCGGTACCAACCAGCGCGCGCGCCACGTGAAAGCCACTCTCGGGCAGCAGTTCGTCGAGGTTGTATCCGGAAACGCGGCGCGGAATGCGGGGAAAACGCTTGCGCACCAGCTCAGAATATTGATCGCGGATGCGCCGCAATCCGGCATAGATTTCGCCGCGCCGTCCCCCGCCTGCAATGATCGCGTGCAGCTCTTCTTCAGTCGTCGCGCCTACGGTCAAGTGCGTTCCATCGTAAAGCGCGATATCGAGCGAATGAATATTGTCGACGGTCTTGCCGCCCATCAGCGCATGCACGCCGCAGGAGTTGTTGCCGATCATGCCCCCAAGAGTGCAGCGGCTGTGTGTTGCCGGGTCAGGCGCAAAGGTGAGGTGATGTTCTTCCGCGGCTTCGCGGACACGGTCGAGAACGATCCCCGGCTCGACATGCGCGAGCTTCTTCTCCGGATCGAGCCACTGGATCGAGCGCATGTACTTCGAGAAATCGAGGACTACGGCAACGTTGCAGCATTGCCCGGAAAGGCTCGTGCCGCCGCCGCGCGCCAGGATGGGTGCGCCGAATTCGCGACAGGCGGCGATGGCAGCTTCCACATCTTCCCTGTCGCGGGGAACGACGAGACCGATCGGCACCTGGCGATAATTCGATGCGTCTGTGGCATACAGAGCGCGGGATGCCTGATCGAAGCGAACCTCGCCTCGTATGCTGGTCCGCAGCCTCTTTTCCAATCCGCTGGAATCGGCAAAGTTTTCATGCGAATGCTGCGTATTGTTCAGAACCGGAAAGGGCGATACAGAAGTCACCGCAGTATCCTAGCAGTTTTTCTGCGCTATGCCTGCGCCACGTAATCGGTTTCTAACGTGGCATCCTCGCCGCGCTCCCACTTCAACGCATCGAGAGCAAACGTCACCAGCACAGACACAATTAGATTCACCAAAAGTGCGGGGACGGCCGCGTATACGGCCCAGACATGCCCGCCGACATGCAGCGGATAAACCGAGCTTTTCAGGTCGCGCGCCAGAGCCATACCGGTTCCAGTCGCCATGCCGGCAAGCCATCCCCAGAAAAGTGCGCGCCCATGCAGCCAGCGCGTGAAGAGCCCGCCCACGACCGAGGGAAAGAGCTGCGCGATCCAGATGCCTCCCAGCAGTTGCAACTCGATGGCATATTGCGAGCGCACAAAAAGCACAAACACCAGCGCGCCAATCTTGATAAATAAAGAAACGAGCTTGGCCTGTGCCGCCTCCTGCCGTGGCGTCATCGAGCGATGAATCAGTTCCCCGTAGAGATTGCGCGTAAAAAGATTTGCCGACGCGATGGACATGATGGCAGCCGGAACCAGTGCGCCGATGCCAATGGCCGCGAGACAAAATCCGGCAAACCACTCGGGAAATTCCTGCATGAACAGGAGAGGAATCGCACTCGACGAGTTTGCCGTATGAATTCCCGCCGCAAGCGCGACAAAACCGAGCAGAGCAATCAACGCCAGCAGCAGGTTATAGGCAGGCAGCAGCGCCGCGTTGCGCTTGATGACCGTTCCGCTGGAAGAGCTGAGCACTCCGGTCGCAGTATGCGGATAGAGAACGAGGGCAATGGCCGAGCCGAATGCCAGCGTCGCGTAGCTCAGATACTGCGAGGGTTGCAGGATGATCGAGGCGGGCGGTTTTTTCTGCGCAAGAGCCGCGCTGGCTGCGGAGAAGATGTGCGCGTATCCGCCCAGCTTCATGGGAATAATAATGATCGCCGCCAGGACCATGATGTAGAGCATGATGTCCTTGACGATGGCAATGACCGCGGGCGCGCGCAGGCCGCTGGAATAGGTATACGCAGCCAGAATCACGAAGGCGCCGATCAGAGGCCATTCGCCGTGAATGCCCAGCGCGGCAATCACTTCGCGCATGCCGACGAGCTGCAGCGCGATGTAGGGCATCGTTGCCAGAATTCCCGTGAGAGCAATGGCAACCGATAGGGAGCGGCTGCCGAAGCGTCCCCGCACGAAATCCGCCAGCGTTACGTAACCATGACGGTGGCAAACCTGCCAGAGCCGGGGCAGCACCAGCATCATGTAGGGATACAGCAGAATGCAGTACGGGATGGCGAAAAATCCCGGCGCCCCCGTTCCGTAAAGCGCCGCTGGAACAGCAATGACCGTATAGGCCGTATAGAAGTCGCCGCCGATCAGGAACCACGTCACCCGCGTCCCGAAACGGCGACCGGCCAGGCCCCACTCTTCGAGGCTGTTCAGGTCGCCGCTCTTCCAGCGCACAGCCCAGAAGCCTGCCAGAGTCACAAGCAGGAAACAGGCACAAAATATCCCAGTGGCAACTACGTGCAGTGAGGATGTCATCTCGCGTGCCATTGATCTTAGATGATTTCGGCAAATCCTGACAGACACGCTTTCGCTTGTTGGCCGCGCCCTCTGCTACACTCAATGGTTTTCCAGCTATCGAGGTTTCATATGTCCGACACACTTTCCGCATCCGTTCCGCTGCCGCTCACACAGTTAAATGAGGACGAACAGCTCTTCCGTTCCACCGTGCGCGAATTCGCACAGCAGAGCATCGGCCCGCTGGTCCGCCAGATGGACGAGGAGCAGCACTTTGCCTCCGGCCTGTTGCCGCAGCTCTTCAATCTGGGTCTGATGGGAATCGAAATTCCAATGGAATATGGCGGCAGTGGCGGCACTTTCTTCGAGGCCATCCTCGCCGTCGAAGAGATCTCCGCCATCGATCCTTCTGTCGGCGTATTAGTAGACGTGCAGAATACGCTCTGCGCCAACGCCTTTCTGCGCTGGGGTACTGAGGCACAAAAAAAGACCTGGCTCTCCCGCCTTGCGACTGACACCGTGGGAGCCTACGCCCTTTCCGAAGCCGCCTCCGGCTCCGATGCCTTCGCCTTGCAGACGCGCGCTGAATCACGCGGCGACCACTACATCCTGAACGGCCAGAAACTCTGGATCACGAATGCGAAAGAAGCCGGCATCTTCATTGTCTTCGCCACGCTCGATCCCGCCGCTGGATACAAGGGCATCACTGCCTTCGTCATCGAAAAGGATTCCCCCGGATTTTCGGTCGGCAAGAAGGAAGACAAGCTCGGTATTCGCGCCTCATCCACGTGTGAGCTGATTCTGGAAGACTGCCGCGTGCCTGCGGCGAATGTTCTCGGCGAGCCGGGCAAGGGCTATAAGATCGCTATCGAGACGCTGAATGAGGGCCGCATCGGCATCGGCGCGCAGATGCTGGGCCTTGCGCAAGGCGCGTGGAACTGCGCCGCCAAATATGCACAGGAGCGCAAGCAGTTCGGCAAACCGATTGCGGAGTTTCAGGCGGTGCAGTTTTCGTTGGCTGAGATGGCTACCGACATCGAAGCCACCCGCCTGCTCGTCTACAACGCAGCACGCCTGAAAGATGCCAAGCTCAGCTACATCCGTGAAGCAGCGATGGCCAAATACTTTGCTTCGCAGGTAGCCGAGCGCGTCGCCAGCCAGGCGGTTGAAGTCTACGGCGGGTATGGCTTCGT
>JAATFH010000096.1 GCA_015655315.1 Terriglobales bacterium | reverse complement strand
GGAAAGAGAGGCTCGCGGGTACCTCCCACGTATTTGGTGGTTTTCGAGGGGTCGAAGTTGTAGTAAACGGGGATCTGGCCGATGGTGCGGGGGAAGGTGATGGTCAGCTTGCCGCCTGGATTGTGATCGCCGAAAAGGGTTTCCGCAATGGCTTTGCCGCCGAACTCGCCGGGATACCAGGCTTCGAGGATGGCCGGAACGTGCTCAGCGGCCCAGCCGATGGTGAGCGGACGGCCATTTTCCAGGACCAGCACGACAGGTTTTCCGGCAGCGGTGACGGCTTCGAGAAGAGCTTCCTGGTTGCCGGGAAGGTCTAAACTCTGGCGATCGAAGCTTTCACCGGAGATACCCTGATGCTCGCCCAGTGCGAGGATGGCAACGTCTGCGTTGCGAGCTTTGGCTGCCGCAGCGGAGATGTCGGCTCCTTCGTCGAAATCGATAGTCGCATCCGGCAAAAGAGTGCGCAGGCCATCGAGGATGCTGATGCGCTGCCCATTCTTTTCGTCCTCGTAATCTCCGTAGCGGGCGACGTTGCCGTTAGGTCCGATGACGGCGATTCTCTTCAGTGTTTTCGGCAGGGGCAGCGCATGGTTTTCGTTTTTGAGCAGTGTCATGGACTGGCGCGCGGATGCAAGCGAGAGCGCGAGGTGGTCGGGACTTCGTTTGACGCGGGCGCTGAGAGCGGGATCGATGAACGGGTGGTCGAAGAGGCCCAGCTGGAATTTGACTCGCAGAACGGAACCGACAGCGCCATTCAAGTCACCTACGGCGAGGCTGCCGTCTTTTGCGCCAGCGATGATGGCATTTTGAAAAATGGCGTGATCGAAGTCGTAGAACTGCATATCGACTCCGGCGGTGATCGCATCGACGATTGCCTGTTGCGGCGTAGCGGCGGTGTGATGATCCTCCTGAAGACGGCGAATCGCGCCCAGATCGGAGAGGACGAAGCCGCGAAAGCCCCATTCCTCGCGGAGGATGCCTTCGAAGAGCCGGGGGTCCGCGGCGACGGGCACGCCGTCGATTTCGTGATAGGCAGCCATGACGCTCATGGCATGACCTTCGCGAATGGCCGGTTCGAAGGGCTTGAGCATGATGGTCCGCAGCTCGCGCTCGCCGATGTGGACGGGCGATGTGTTCAAACCGCTCTCGGGTGAGCCGTGGCCGACGAAGTGTTTGGGCTCGGCGACGACGGTGTGGTCGGAGGCGAGCGAGTCGCCCTGCGCTCCCTGCACGTAGGCGAGGCCGAGCTGTCCGGTCAGATACGGGTCTTCTCCGAAGTCTTCTTCGATGCGGCCCCAGCGGGGTTCACGGGCGAGATCGAGAACCGGCGCGAGGATCATATCGACGCCAGCAGATCGCGCCTCAGCCGCGATGGCCGCGGCGGTTTGCCGGGCGAGATCGGGGTTCCAGGTGGCGGCAAGATTGATGGGGGCGGGGAAGACGGTTCCGTCGCTGTAGCCGTGCAGGCCTTCTTCGATGAAGAGTGCGGGAATTCCCAGGCGTGAGTGCTGCATGACCCATCGCTGAATGGAGTTCGCCAGCTGCGGACTGGGATAGAGGTCATGAATGCTGCCCGCGCCAAGATTCCCCAGCAGTTTTTCAGCGGCTGCAGGTTGGAAAGCCGCATCGGGAGCCGCATGGGTCTTATCGATGGCTTTGTCGATCAGGGCTGGCGTTCCGGCATACATATCCAGTTGCCGGGCCTTTTCTTCGAGAGTCATGCGGCTGACCAGATCGTGGATGCGCTCCTCGATGGGAAGGTCGGACCGTTTGTAGGGAGCCTGTTCTGCAGCGGAAGGAAGCGGCTGCGCTGATAATGGAACGGCTGCCAGGAAGAAAAGAAAGAAAATATCTTTCGCGTGCATGGCACATTTTCAATGAGATATGTGGAAAGTGCAAAAGATGAATTGCAGCTATGAATAATCTGTAAAATCCGCCGCGCTGTAAAAGATAGGGGCCTAGTTGCCGGGTTGGATGCCGCCCTGTGAAATACCTGAGCCTGTATGGAAACTCATCGATTCCGCAAGCGGCGATGGTCGATAGTTGCTTCGATAGTCAGTATCATTATGAGATGGATGTGACTGCCCCCGAGAAGGAACGCGTTTTAACCCGACGTCAGTTCCTCAGCCTTGCAGGGCTTTCAGTGGTTGGCGTGGGCCTTTATGCGGGAGAGATTTCCCGGCACGAAATCGATATCGTGCATCGCACGATCGTTATCCCGAGACTGCCGGAAAGCTTCAAGGGCTTCCGCATTGTGCAGATCTCGGACATCCATTTCAAGGAATACACGGAAGCTTTCTTCGTCAAGCTGGTGTTGCACGATGTAAACACGCTGAAGCCGGACCTTGTGGCGCTGACCGGCGATTTTGTCAGCTATGGGCCGCTCGAGATGCGGAGATCGATTCCGTGGGCGTATGAATGTGCGGAGTTGCTGACGCGGATCGAGTGTCCGCAACGCTATGCAATCCTGGGCAATCACGACTGCATGGTGAACGAAGCCGCTGCGAAAGATGCGTTGGTCACCCATGGAATTCCTGTACTGAATAATTCGGCGGTTCCTCTTGAGCGCGACGGAGGACGTATCTGGCTGGCAGGTATTGCGGACGCTTTGAACGGCAATCCGGCTCCCAATTTTGGCAAGGCGATTCCCAAGACCGCAGGCCCTGACAATGAGGCCGTCATTCTGCTGGCGCACGAGCCGGATATCGTACCCGAAGCAGTGAAGTACAACGTAGACCTCATGTTGTCAGGACATACGCATGGCGGACAGGTGCGCTTTCCATTTGTGCCGCCCATGCATCTGCCTCCGATGGGAGTTAAGTACGTTGACGGATATTTCCAGGTTGGCCGCACACAGCTGTACGTGAACCGGGGAATAGGCGCGGTCGGTGTGCCTTTTCGCTTCAATTGTCCGCCGGAAATAACTGTGCTTACGCTTGCCTGACCTGTGTGTGCCTAATGACAGGGATAGATTTCCTGTATTGCGTCATGCGCGGTGAAGAAAAATTCCACATTGTGTTTTTCGGGGTGCTTCTTCGCGTAGGCGACAAAAATGCCGATCAGTTACGGGATTGTCGAATTTTCCGGAGCACAAATGCTGAATAGTGGGCGTCTGTCTGTTTTCCCGTCGACGATTCTGAATGCAAACTGTAGGACGGTAAACGCGCCCCAGCACTTCCCACCGGCAAAGTCAGTGGGTATCGTCATCTGGTGATCGACAACTTTGGCCGTCTCCACCCATCGGCAGGCATTGAGCATGTTCTCTGTGGTCTCGGCATGAGCGACGAGAGAAGCAGCGAACAAGAGCAGCAGAGTAACAAGGCATTTCATGCGCGATAGTGTAGCACTCGGCTTCCGAGGAACGGATAGCTGCGGCTTTCAGGCCCGTAAACCCTGCATCCCTTGCCGCGCAAAGCCTCTAACTTGTTGATTGCAAATGGCCTTAAAATAGATTTATAATCAATTAGCTTCCTGACAAGATCGGGAAAGGCCGTTTCCGGTTGGGCCGGAGACGTCTGCAAAGCGCCAGATCGAGAAGGTCATTACCCACTCATGATTCGTTTTCTTCAGAAAGACAGCCGCGCGGTGAAGGCGATCTTCATCGTGATCATTTCCGTTGCCTGCATCACCATGGTTGTTACGCTTGTTCCGGGCATCTTCAACGACCAGGTTTCCGGGTCCGACACTTACGCGACGATTCACGGAAGCGGTTTCTTGGGCCGCATTTTCGGTTCGAGCGATGAGGTTTCCACGCAGGAAGTGCAGCTTCTGGCGCAGCGCATGATGCAGCGCCAGCAAATGCCCGACTTTGTGCTGCCCTTCATGATGCAGCGCGTGGGGCAGGGGCTGATTCAGCAGCATATCGAGCTGTCTGAGGCAAATCACCTGGGCGTCAAGGTAACGGACGAGGATCTGCGCGCCTTTCTGCACACGGGAACGTGGGGGCAGGTGCTCTTTCCAAATGGGCACTATATCGGCGATGACCAGTATGCAAACCTGGTCTCGCAGAACTTTGGCATCTCACGCGAGCAGTTCGAGAAAGAACTGAAGAAAGAGCTGCAGGAGAACCGGTTGCGCTCATTTGTAACGGCCGGCGTTACGGTTTCCGATCAGCAGGTCCGTGACTCTTTTACGCAGCAGGGAACGAAGATCAAGTTCGATTATGCGGTATTGAGCGCGGACGATCTGCGGAAGACGATCAATCCCACGGATGCTGAATTGCAGACATTTTTTAAGCAGAGCGCGGCGCGGTATGCGAAGGCCATTCCGGAGACGCGGAAGATCGAGTACATAGCGTTCACCACGGCGAACCTGCCCGGTGGAGCGCCGCAGGTGACTGACGCCGAAGTGCAGCAGTATTACAACCAGCACCAGAAGGATTATCAGGTGGACGATCAGGTAAAGGTGCGGCACATCCTGATCAAGGTCGATCCGAATGCCGACGCCAAGGCAGATGCGGCGGCGAAGCAGAAGGCTGAGGACATTCTGAAGCAGCTGCGCAATGGCGGAAACTTTGCCGACCTGGCGAAGAAGAATTCTGATGACCCCGGCAGCAAGGATCAGGGCGGTGAGCTTGGCCCGATCAAGCACGGCGTGACGGTGCCTGAGTTCGACAAGGCGGCGTTCGCCCTGCAGCCAGGACAGATTTCAGACCTGGTGCGCACGAAGTTCGGCTATCACATTATCCAGACTGAAGAGAAAGAAACGGCGCATACGCGTTCACTGGACGACGTAAAGCCGACGATTGTGGCAGTGCTGACACGCCAGAAGGAAGCGCAGGCGCAGCAGACCTTTGCGCAACAGCTGGCAAGCGAGGCCCAGAAGAATGGCATGGCGCAGACGGTCGCCGCGCATCATCTGCAGCTGGTGACGACCGATTACCTTGCGCAGACTGCCATTATTTCTACGCTGGCAGACGGATCGCAGATGCTGGCGAACGCCTTCACTGCCAAGCAGGGCGCTGCGCCGCAGGTTTCGTCTACAGGCGATGGGTTTGCGGTGTTTCAGGTGCAGGACATACACGCGGCGCATGCTCCGTCCTTCGACGAGTACAAGTCGCATGTTCTTGACGACTTCCGCGATCAGCAATTGCCGCAGCTCCTGACGCGCAAAACGAATGAGCTGGCGGACAAGGCAAGGGCAGAAAACGATCTCGCGAAGGCGGCGAAAGAAGTGGGCGCCACGATGAAGAGCAGCGACCTCGTGGGGCGCGATGCCCAGGTTCCGGATGTGGGCCAGCTGTCGACAGCCGCTCCAGCCCTCTTCGACCTGAGTGTCGGGCAGATCAGTCAGCCGATCAGCAGCCAGCGCACGGGTGTTGTAGCGAAACTGACGGAGAAGCAGCAGCCGACACCGGAAGAAATTCAGAAGAATTTCGAGCAGACCCGCGATTCGTTGTTGAATCAGAGGCGCGAAGATATGTTTGCCGTCTTTGTGACGAGCCTGGTGGACCGCTATCAGAAGGAAGGCCGCATCAGCGTGAACAAGCGGCAACAGCAGCAGCCGGCATTGCCCGGAGCGCCGCAATCGTAACGATATAAGAACAGGCAAAGAGCAACCGAGGCCCGTGGTTTGGAATCAGTCGAATCACGGGCCTTTTTGCCGGCACCGCACGAGAAAACATTATGTCTTTTGACCGGTCCTCCGGATTACTGCTGCACATCACTTCGCTGCCTTCTTATGGAGGCATTGGCGACCTCGGCCCTGCCGCGTATGACTTCGCCGACTTTCTGGCCGCGGCAAAGCAACGGCTCTGGCAGGTGCTCCCCCTGAGCCCCACTGGATATGGAAACTCGCCCTACGCGGCGCTCTCCGCGTTTGCCGGCAATCCTTTGCTGGTGAGTCTGGAAAAGCTTTCGGATTGGGGATGGATCGACGGCGAGCGCATTGCCGGGTTGCCGGGACGCTCGGGCAACATTCGCTTCGACGAAGTCGTGGAAAAAAAGATGCCGCTGCTGGTGGAAGCCGCGCGTAATTTCCTGCACAGGAATCAGGAGCCGGAGCTGGCAGAGCAGTGGGCACGCTTTGACGGCTACTGCAAGATGAATGCGACGTGGCTGAACGACTACGCGCGATATAACGTGCTGCGGCGGAAGTTCAGCGGGGCCGGTTGGAACGAATGGCCGAAGGAGTATGCGTACCGGGAAGCGGAAGCCTTGGCTCTCCTCGAAAAAGAGCATGGGGAAGACCTGGCCGTCGAGCAGGTGATCCAGTTTGCTTTTGACGAGCAGTGGACAGCGCTGCGCGAATATTGCGTGGAGCGCGATATCCGCTTTATTGGCGACGTCGCCATCTTCGTGAATTACGACAGCGCGGACGTGTGGACGCACCGGAACCTTTTCGACCTGAGTGAGGACCTTTCCCCGATTCGGGTGTCGGGCGTGCCGCCGGATTACTTCAGCGAAACGGGGCAGCGGTGGGGCAATCCTTTGTACCGGTGGGATGTGCTGGAAGTGCACAAGTTCGATTGGTGGGTAGACCGCATCCGCCGGGCGCGTTCGCTCTACGATGTGATTCGCCTGGATCATTTTCGCGGCTTCGAGGCTTTCTGGTCGATTCCTGCGGAGGACGATACCGCGGTGAACGGCGAGTGGGTCAAGGCTCCCGGCACGGCGTTGTTTTCGAGACTGCAGGAGGCGCTGGGCGAGCTGCCCTTTATCGCCGAGGATCTGGGGTTGATCACCCCGGAGGTGGATGCGTTACGCGAGCAATTCCATCTGCCTGGGATGCGGATTCTTCAGTTTGGATTCTCCAGCCGTGGAGCACATAACTATCTGCCGCATCGTTATGAAAAGAACACCGTGGTCGACACCGGCACCCACGATAACGACACGACGCGCGGCTGGTGGGAGCATGGCGCGACGAAGGTCGAGAAGGCCGACGTCAAGGGATATCGGAAGCCGGGACATGAAGGCGTGGTCTGGCCGCTGATACGAGCTGCCGCCACATCCGTCGCGGACATCTGCCTCTTCCCGCTCCAGGACATTCTTGAGCTGGGCTCGGATGCGCGGATGAACGTGCCCTCGCGGTCGGGAGATAACTGGGGCTGGCGTTGTCCTGAGGGCGTCCTGGCGCCGGAGCTGGCGAAAAAACTCGCCGCGCTTACGGAAGTCACGGACCGGGATGTGGTACCCGTGGATACTGAAGTGGCTGCAAGCTAGGTCGGATCGGCAGATAGAACACCTTGATTGTCATCCCGAGCGGCGTATGGCGCGTTTTTCGTGTCATACGCCGTCGAAGGATCTGCTTTTTCCCGGCGTCGTCTGCATTTCATGAACTGCTTGTAAGCATGGCCACAGGAAAGTCGGCTAACAGTTCGCGAAGCTTCATGCGGCCGCTTTCGTCTGTCTGAATTTCTTTTCCGGTGAATACGTCTACCCATCTCTTTGGTGCCTGATCAGGCAATGAGAGTGATGCATCGCCCCACGCATCGGCAAGAGGCGGATCCGGCCTGGCCTGCATCAGGGAAGAAGCAAAACGGGGAACGACGACGAGTACGGAGTCGCTTGTTGCCGGGTCTCGACGGAGAAAGGCGATTGCGTTCTGCTGCTTTTCTATTTCGATATTGAGCGGCAAGTACTCTCCGCGACGGAAGACCGGGTGAAGGTCGCGGCGTGTGACGAGAGCGCGATGCGTGGTCCAGAGCTTGATGCGCCCATCGGGTAAAGTGCGCAGCACTTCGGAGCAGACAGCCGCAGCCCCATCGCGTTTCTCAATCTCTTGTAACTCTTCCAGGACTTCTGCGCGCTGCGTATAGTCGACGGCGCGCCGGTTATCGGGATCGACGAGGCTGAGGTCCCACAGCTCTGTTCCCTGATAAAAATCGGGTACTCCGGGAGAGGCGATTTTCAGGAGCAGCTGCGAGAGCGAGTTGATCGCGCCGAAGAGCTGCACCGGCGGCAGGAATGCGTTCAGCGTTTCTACAAAGCGCGTTTCACGCACGCGTCCCTGAGGAACGAGGATGGCGGCGAGGAAGTGATTGACTGCCTCCAGATAAGCCGGGTTCGGATTGATCCAGCTGACATTCACTTTAGCTTCGCTCAAAGCCTTGGCGCAGTACTGTTGCATTCGCTCCAGAAACTCGTGGCGATCTCCAGAGGTGTTCATCTGCCAGGGCCAGGCTCCGACGATGGTCTGGTAGATCAGATACTCTTCATTCGCATCCGGGACAATGCGGCCATCCGATAGTTTCTGCTTGTGCTGTGCGTTGATGCGGGCCCATCGGCGGACAATGGAGGACCATTGCGTTGGCATTTCGGAAAGCACGTTGAGGCGGTTGCGTACGTCTTCGCTGCGCTTGGTATCGTGCGTGGACGTAGCCAGCATGGAGTCGGGCGAGTGCTGCAGCCGGTCCTGATTGGAGGCGTGGAAGAGATCGGTAGAAATGCCGAAGGACTTTATCGAGCTGCCGACTTCGTTCGACGAGAGGAAGCGGGTGTAGACATAGAAGGCTGTGTCTTCCACACCTTTTGCCATCACCGGGCCGGTGAGCTGCTGGAACTTGAGCGCGAAATAGAGGCGCGCCTGATATTTTTCATCGTTTTTATCCCCAAGCAGGAGGGTATCTTGAAGGAATTCGAAAGCGGAGGCATCGATACCCGTGTTGCGGTATTTAGCGCGCCAGATGGCCTGCGCAATGAAGGCAATGTCGCGTTCCGTGTACTGGCCGCGGTCGTCGATGTAGGTGCGGTAGACGGCGAAGCACGCGATGGTTTCGCGGATGACGGTTTCGAGGATGCTTTCGGTGAAGTCGCGCGCCCTGCGGTCGTTTACCGCAAGTTGATTGAGCAGGTTGGTAAGCACGTAGACTTCGCTGGCGAGCGAAGTCTGCATGACCTGTAGCTTGGAGCGATAGATGAGTTCGCTGGGTTCGATTTCGCGCCCGAGAAATTTTGCGTAGAAAGCGGTGAAGCGGCCTTCATTCTGCGGCTGGATGAAAACGTGATTCGCGAGATGGAGGAAATCGTAGCCGGATGTGCCTTGCACGGGCCATTCCTGGGGAAGCGTTTCGCGAGGTTCCAGGATTTTTTCTACCACCGTATACAGCGGTTTCTCGCTGTGCGCCCAGTCGTAGCCGCGCAGGTAGTCGCGTATCTCAAGCTCGATGCCGTTTGCCGATAGTGGTTCTTTGGCCACCGCACCAGAGCACTGGCTGGCAACATACAGCAATTGCAGGCGGATGAGATATTGCCGCGGATCGAACATGCCGTCGCAGTGATCGATTCGCAGGCCCGTGACCTGTCGGTTTGCGAGCAGTTTGCGAACGAGAGAATGCGTCTGCGCAAAAGCCGCCGGATCTTCCATGCGCAGGCCGACGAGATCGTTTACGTCGAAGAAGCGGCGGTAGTTGATTTCTTCCGATGAGACGCGCCAGTACGCGAGCCTGTACGGCTGCACTTCCAGCAGAGCGTGCAGCAGGTCAAAGCTTTCGGGCTTTCCTTCTATTCCATTTGCCCGTTCGGCGGCGTGTTGCAGTATGGGTTGAAGCTCTGGCGAAAGCAGGGCCATGCGGAGGCGGGGACGCAGCTCCGCAAGCTGTGCGCGACGCTGCGCGGCAAGGCTCGGGTCTGCCGTGTCATGCGGAGGAATGTGGGCCAGCTCTTTCAGCAGGTCGCGAAACGCCTGTGGCACCCCATCAACCTGATCGTTTTCTTCCGGGAAAAGCAGGTGAATCGTGCGCGGTGCGATGGGGAGCGAGTGATCGTAATAGTGAATCCGTGCGTGGCCGTCTTCAAAGGCGACCTGGATTTTTTTGCTTTCGAGTTCCTCGCCGTACTGGTTTCCCAGGATAGGCAGCAGCAGTTTTCCGCGCATGTCGGGCTTGAGCGGC
>JAATFH010000126.1 GCA_015655315.1 Terriglobales bacterium | reverse complement strand
TCACCATGCGTAACCGTGATGTGCTCGTTGTCCGGACTGCCGTCGACGATCAGGTGGCCCTCGGCGACGACTTCGGCGGTATTGCGGTTGTAAACGATTTTGTCCGCCTGCACGGTGTAGCTGCGGTAGTAGATGATGACATTACCCGTCAGCGTGAAGATATTGTTCTGCTCGCGCTGCGTATCGGCATGTATTTCGACCGGCACACCGCCCGGAGGCGCAGGTATGACCTTCGCCACGGGGATGTCGGACAAGGCGCTGGGGTCATCGGGAAGCGAGTTTTCGCTGGAGCTCGCCGTCTCAGTTACCGGAGGAAACTGCTTCGTTACTGCCTGCGGCCAAAGCTGCGGATGACAGAGGTACAACAGCGTGATACATAAAAAGATGCGGGCTCTCATCACGAGGGGCAATCTCAGCATAACAAAGCTCCGGCAGGTGAATCAGGAGCTGACTTCGAGAGAAAGCGCCGCTGCTCTGGTGTACGACAACTCGTTGGCTCGCTGCGATTGGGGATGATCCCATGGGTGAGCCCTGCGTGTCTCCGCTGCCTCCGGTTCTCAAACCAAGCAGAAGGGTGCGCCTGCTCCGGTATGAACAGGTAAGCATCCACAGAAATATGGGGAACTCCATTGAGCACATCGACCTCAAGTCTGCAAGTTGATTCTGCCGCGAACGCACCTGCTCCCTGGAAAGACGAAGTCAACGCTCGTCTTGCTGCGCACCGCCGTCGTCCACGCACGCCGGATGGCCAGTCCTCGCTGCCGGGTTTCGAGAACGGCACGGAGAATGGCGCGCGCAGGGAGTCGCCGGCGACGAGTGTGGCTGCTCGTGTGGCCGCCCGCTATGCCAAAGCGCCAACCTACAGCGAAGTGATTGCCGCGCAGGCGGCTGCGGCCCGTGCCGCGGAGGCAGCGGCGGAAGCAGCCGCGCAGGCAAACGCTGCGGCGCAGGTTGTTCTTGCTGGACTGGAGATGGACGAGCCGATGCCGGAGCTCGTTATTTCCCGTGCTTCGAGCCCGGAATCGGTCACAACCGAAGCAGCTTCCGAAGCGCGGCGGCCGTTGATTACCGAAATTGTCGATCCCTTTGAAGAGGCTACCGTTACCCCGGCACAGCCGTTGCCTGCCAAACTGATCGAGTTTCCGCGGGAACTCATTGCCACGCGCAAAGCGCGTCCGCGACTGGCGGAGGGACCGCTGCGTGAGGAGGCGACGGCTCCCGACGGGTCGCAGCTGCGCATCTTTGAAGTTGAGCCGGAGACGATCTCAAAAGAGCCGGTCGCGGATGCCGTACTGCCGGAGTGGCACTCGATTCGTCTCGATGCCAAACCGCGGGAAGAGTTCTACGCGCCGCAGGAATCGGTGAGCGAAGACAGCCGTCCTCTCGCTCCGGTTTTTGAATTGCCGCTGCAGATTGCTTCGATTGGAGACCGCGTGATGGCGGCTATCGTGGACGCTTCGCTCGTGATCGCGGCCTTTCTGCTCTTTGTGCTGGTCTTTGTGGCCTGCACGGCGCATCCGCCTACGGGAAAAGCTGCGGTGGCAGGAGCAGCGGGTGTTCTCTTCGGCTTGGGCGTGCTCTACCAGTGGCTGTTCTTCAACTATCTGGATGCGACGCCGGGTATGCGCTACGCCCGCATCGCGCTCTGCACTTTCGATGACGAAAACCCCACGCGCAAGACCATGTGCTTCCGGGTGGGCGCGCTGCTGCTGTCTGCGATGCCGCTGTGCCTGGGCTTTCTGTGGGCGTTCTTCGATGAAGACCACCTCGGCTGGCACGACCGGATCTCGCGCACGTATCAGCGCAGTTATCGCTAGGCCGTATCGACATATAGAAGAGACTCTGATTGTCTAGACGGCCCTGGCTGTCATCCTGAGCGGCGTATGGCGCGTTGTCTGCGCCATACGCAGTCGAAGGATCTGCTTTTTCCCGGCCCGCCCCACATTTCTGCTGACAGAAAAGAAAACAGATCCTTCGCCGCGGCTCAGGATGACAACTCTTTCTCGAAAGCAAATTTTCGTAGGCGCGTATATGTCGATGCCGCCAACTCTTCAATTCCCCGGACCGTGTCCCTCAATCCTTCAAAAGCCAGCAGACGCTAGATCGGGTTTTTTGTCGGAATGCCAATTTATGCCTAAATCGAAGAGGGCCGGCATCTGCGTCGTTCGCGAAAAAGAAGGGCTGAAAGAAACAGCAACGCGCCGCTGGCGATGGCGGAGCCTGCAAGAAGCGGCCCATTGGGCCGGTCGAAGCGGGCCTCGATCCGATGCTCGCCCGCCGGTACGCTGAAGCTGATCAGCCCTGTAGCTCCATAGGACATGGGCAACGCTTCTCCGTCCATGAGCAGGTGCCAGAAGGGAAAGTAGTACAGCCGTAGCTGATAGGTGCACGGAGTCGGCGCGGTCACATCGATCTGTTTGCTCTCCGGCAGCCAGCTCTTCACATTTGCGGAACAGCCGGCTCCGATGGATGAGACGAGTCTGGCAGGCGGTTGCTTCGCGGCGTCTCGAAGGGCGACCGCTCCGGTGTTTGCTGGCACATACTCCAGCATGCCGACCGAGCCGCCGTCCAGCGATTGCGCGTATTCCCACATCGGCGGAAACGGACCGTGCGCGAGAACCCACACCCAATACGACCAGAGCGGAAGCAGCGCAAAAATCGCATAGATCACAACGACCAATGCCCGCAGCTTTACGGCTGGACGGAGGGCAAGAACAGCCAGCGGCAGGGCGATCGCCAGGAATATCTGGAAGCGGAAGGGGAAGCCGACGATGCGCAATTCGGGAAGATGGTCCCAGAGCCAATGGGTAAACGGTAGCTGGAAAAAGAAGGCGATGAAAGCGAGATAGATTAAGAGCCTTATGGCATCTGTCTGCCCTGGGCTTTGCCGCAAGCGGAGCAGGCAGAAGATCAGGATGAGCAGTGAAATTGTCGCCAGGGCCGACAGGGTCTCGTCGAGAAAGGCTGAAGTGGTGTGCGCGAAGAGATAGCGGAAGTCATACGCGAGATACGAATCCGATCCGATCAGCCTCTTCGCTAGAAATGCGGGCAGTATGTACCAGGCGCTCAGGAGCAAAGCCAGCACCTGCGCGCCCAGATACATGAGGAAGGCGCGGGTTTTGCGCGTCTGCCAGAGGAAGATACAGGCGCCAAGAAAAAATGTGTACGCGATATCGACTGCGGCTGGGATGTCGGTCTGCCAGGCCAGCGCAAGGCCGATGGCCAGCCCGACGAAAGCACTGAACTGCTCGCGGAAAAGCACCTTGAGAAAGAAAAAACAGAGGATGGGCAGAAAGGCATCCGTCAGCAGTTCTGCGATGGCAAAGTGCTTGGAGGCGGAGATGAGCAGGTAGTAGCTTAGGCAGTAGAGCGCCGCAGCCTTCAGTCGCTCTCTTTCGGGCAGAAGCAGGCTGCTCAGCCGGTACATGGAAAACCCGGCGATGCAGAAGGTCAGCCAGGTATAGACAGCGGGGACGATTTTCAGCGGAAGGAGAAGCGTGAGGACAGAGCCGAACCACAACGAAATCGGCGGATAGAAATAGAAACGCGGCTCACCCAGGCCGAAATTTGCTCTTGATGCCCAGGCCGGGTACGGGACGCCGCTCTTCCACGCCGCCGAGTAGTCCATCCATGACGAGAGGTGATAGCGGTAGTCGATTCCCGCGTATCCGTAGATGGCAAAGCAAAGAACGGATACCAGGGAGCAGAGGCTGATGACTACGGTGAGTTTCAGTTTCAAATGGAACGAGCCTCAACCTGGATTTTTCGGCCTTTCTCTACAGAAGACCCTCGCTGTCATCCTGAGCGGAGTATGGCGCGTTTCAGCGCCGTACGCAGTCGAAGGATCTGCTTTTCCCTGTTCTGCCCCCATTTTCACTGATCGAAAAAACAGATCCTTCGCCGCGGTTCAGGATGACAGCACATTTGTCGGGGCTAAAAAATCTTCGCTTGCGCTTTCTATGTCGATACCGCTAAGCCCTCGCCGATTGCTCCGCCGCCGCCCCGGCCCCGATGATGCCGATGGTCGGGTCTTCGGGCAGGACTTCGAGCGTATAGCTCTGCAGCGGGCTCATTTTGACCATTTCATAGAGATACTGCTCGAGCCGGGTGATGTCGAGTCGTTGTATATCGCGTCCGGTGAAGTAGAACTTGCCCGGTCCTTCCAGGTGGATCTGCGTCGCAGTCGCGGCGGCCAGGGCGCGATGGTAGCGCTCGACGAAATCCAGGCAGCGCTTGTCGCCTTTTTTTGCGGCGGCGAAGACTTCATCCGGCTCGAGGTCGAGAAAGCGCAGGCGCATGGCGCGATGGCCCATGATGCCTTCCAGGTGGCCGCGTCCTCCGCACCCGCAGTAGTTCTCTTTCGGGTCAAGCGTGACGATGGTGTGGCCGCCTTCCCACGGGCTCTCGGTATAGGGGTAGCGTCCAAAGCCGATGCCGTTACCGATCGTCCAGACGCGGATGAGCCGGTCGAGCTGGCCGCGCGTCGCGGCTAATCCGGCGGCGACCGCGTCGGCGTCGTTGAAGACGCTGACACGACTCGTGATGCCGCGCGCTTTTAAGCCCTCCTGCACTACCTCGGCGACGCGGGCTCCCTTCAACTGGGGGAGATTGGGTGAATCTTCCACGATTCCATTGCGGATGATGCCGGGCATGGCGATACCGATGGCGTCGACGGTGGTCCCCTCGGGGATAATGGCCCTGATTTCATCGCACATGCTCTGGCAAAGAGCATCGGTCGGAACTTCGATGAGCCCCTCGGACTCGTCCATGTTTTCAGGAAACCTGCGTATGCTGTCCGTGAGCTTGTGATCGTCGATGAAGCCGGAGCGGATGGCTTCTGTCATCACAACGCCGATGGTCTTTGCCATGTTACCCTCTTTCACTCTGGAGCATGCTAGTCGAACCGCGCCAGGCGGTTGACGCCGTTGAATGCGGCTGCCTTATAGCATTCAGCCAGAGTGGGATAGTTAAACACTGTATCGATGAAGTAGTCTACCTTGCCGCCCAGCGCCATGACAGCCTGGCCAATATGCACCAGTTCCGCCGCGCCCTCGCCGATGATGTGAACGCCAAGGATATCGCGGGTTTCGCGATGAAAGATGAGCTTCAGCCGCCCCGTCGTATCGCCGCGAATCTGCCCCCGCGCGATTTCGCGGTAATAGGCGACGCCGACTTCGTAGGGAACGTCCTCTTCGGTCAGCTGCTCTTCGGTTTTGCCGATGAAGGAGATCTCCGGAATGGTGTAAATGCCATAGGGGTAGAAGCTGGGATTGGACTGCTCGTGATCGTCTCCGAAGGCGCGCGCCACGGCGATGCGGCCCTGTTCCATCGAGACCGAAGCGAGGCTGGGAAAGCCGATGACGTCGCCGACGGCGAATATATGCGGCACCTTGGTGCGGAAGTCCTTGTCTACGGGGATGCGGCCGCGCGAATCGGCTTCGATGCCGGCGTTCGCCAGATTGAGCTCGTTGATGTTCCCCTGCCGGCCAACGGCATAGAGCAGTGCATCTCCGGAGATGCGTTTTTTGCTTTCGAGATTGGCGACGACGGTGCCGCCCGGTCCTTCTTCGACGCTTTCCACTTCCTCGGCGAGGCGCATGGTGACGCGGCTGTCGCGCAGGTGGTAACTGAGCGCTGCGATGATCTCCTGATCGGCGAATTCAAGCAGCTTGGGACGCTTCTCAACCAGAGTCACGCGCACGCCCAGCGCCGCGAACATGCAGGTATATTCGACGCCGATGACGCCGCCGCCGACGACAATCAGCGTCTTGGGAAGCTCGGCCAGGTCCATGACCTGATCGCTGTTGATGATGGTCTTGCCATTGATGGGAACTTTGGGGCTGCTGGCGGGCTTGGTGCCGACGCCGATGATGATGTTTTCCGCGTGAAAAGTGTTGGTGCCGCGCAGGCCGTCGATGCGGAGAGTATTCGCATCGGCGAAGCTGGCGACTCCGGTCAGCACATCCACGCCGTTGCGGGAGAGCTGGGCTTCGGTCACGTCGATCTCGGTTTTGATGACATGCTGCACGCGGAAGGCGAGATCGGACATAGTGATCTTTTCCTTCACGCGGTAATTCATGCCGTAAATGGAGCGGTAGGTGTATCCGGAGAGGTGCAGCACAGCTTCCCGCATGGTCTTGCTGGGAATGGTGCCGGTGTTGATACAGACGCCGCCTACCACGCTGCGCATTTCTACCAGCGCAACGCGTTTCCCCTTCTTTACCGTGGAAACTGCAGCGCGTTGTCCGGAAGGGCCAGAGCCGATGACGAGCAAATCGTATGTGTCCATAAGGAGTCCGCGGTCGATACTCGGAATTCTTTCCTGATTCTCAGTTGCAACACCCTACTGTACCTCTGGAACCAGCAAGTTTGTGCAAATGTGTTTTTGCGATTCGATGAATACGGTGCGCTTTTGGGCTACCGTGCAAGAAGGAAGATTCCAACCCCGCCTACTACACTCTAAATGATGCAGCTGTATGCCATTACCGAGCGGAGGCTATTCCCCACTCTCCAGGCGCTTATCGATCAGGCGGTTTTTTGGGCCAGAGGCGGCGTCGATTTCGTGCAGATTCGCGAAAAAGACCTCGCCGATGCCGATTTATCCGCGTTGGCCGCCGCGCTTGCCGACGCGGTACGGGAGGCGGGGCGCGGTACGCGAGTTCTTCTGAACGGTGCGGCGGAGATGGCCGCAGCTACGGGGTGCGATGGCGTCCACCTGACGGCTGGGCTGCCTGACACAGCTATAGCGGATGCAAGGACGGCGATGCGGCGAGGCACCGCTTCTGTCATCAGCGTTTCGTGCCATTCGGCTGCCGAAGTGGAACGCGCCCGCGAGCGCGGTGCCGACCTGGTTCTTTTCGCCCCGGTATTTGAAAAGCAGGCGGGCGCGAAGACTCTTCCGGGGCAGGGTTTAGAGGCGCTGGCGGACGCCTGCCGCGTTGCCGGGCCCATGCCGGTGTTCGCGCTCGGCGGGGTGACCGCGGAAAATGCTCAGGACTGTGTGGATGCCGGTGCCGCTGGGATTGCCGCTATCCGATTGTTTGCCTCGGGTGGCTGGGACAGCTTACGAAGGCTGGGCTGACAGCTATTTCACGGAAGGAAGAACATCCGGAGGGAGCGAGCGGTTGCGGTCCTTGAGCCATTCAACGGTCACGCTCTGTACGGATTTCGCGGTTGCTTTCTCGTCCACATCCGGCATGAAGATTTCGAGACCTGCCTGGCTTGTCATGCGCGTGTAGCCCCTCACAATCTGGGCCTGGTAATTGACGAGATCGAGGTCGAACCATGGATCCTGCGTGGCATCGATCAGGGTCAGATCGACGTGGTGCATGGTGAGCTTGCCGAAGTCGAGGGTGCCTCCGCTGAGCCGGAGGAAGTTGTGCCATTTTGCCAGCTGGGCATCATCGTTGGGCGCATTTCCGTAGATCACCTCAAGATCGGGAGGCTTTACGTAGATGGCGGTGAGCTGGCCGCGAATGTGAGGCGGCGGCAGCAGCTTCTGGGTGTCGAAGAGGATGTCGTTGCCGTCGACCTGGATACCCGGGATGTTCGTCGCATGCACCAGATCGGAGAGTTCTAGATGAAACCCGCCGAGGAGGCCCTTTATGGGAATCTTTAACGCGTCGATTTTTGTGGCATGAAGGCGTACGCGGCCGTCGGGGGTGTAGAAGAGCTGGCCTTCGAGTTCTACGGGAATCGGGATGATTTTGTGGGCCGTCCCTGTGATCTTGATCAGCTCGCCGTCGGGTTGGACCACGATGTTTTTGAGGGGCGCGTCGGAGGGGGAGTCCGCATTCAGGTAATTCGCAAGATCTCCGATATTAGCCCGGATCACGCCTTTGTCGATTTGCAGGACGAAGGATTCGGGGTCGTCGAAGGATGGAACGGTCTGCGGGTTGGTGCGCAGTAGCTGTCCCCGAATCCACCGGATGTAAACGCGGAAGTTGGGACCCTTGCGCAGGCGTATGTTGTGCGCATAGATCACGGTTGGGTTGGGGTCATCGGGAACGCTGGATGCGGCGGCGATTCCGGCTGGTGCCGTCGTCGTTGGCGCAGAGGGCTTCGACCGCGTTCGCCAAAGAATCCAGCAGAGGCAGAAAACGGCAACCGCGACAATTGTGGCGAGAAGAGCAGCGCGTGGGCGAGTCACTGTCTCAGCTTAGAGGTGTGGAAGGGGCGGATGAGTTGGATGCGCGTGTGAAGAAGGGCTGGGTGGGGCTTTCCGGTAAACCTGAGAAGCGACAGTATCGTTTCCCGCCGCCGCGACAGGTCGCAATGAAAGTCTGACTGCAGGTGGGAATCCGCCATTTGACCAGCGGGAGCTTCCGTCCTAACCTCGAATCAGACTTCCCCAAAAACCGCGAGGCTTGCCATGTTGATTACCATTCCCGATCTTGAACGGGAGCCGCTTGTATTTGACCTCTCTCTCCCCTCCGGCGAGATTGACTACGGCGAGGAGGTCAAGCAGGTAGGAGCGCTCGGAGTCGTCGGGCGCGCCGAGGTGCTCGAAGAGCATCGCGGGCCGCGCGAGATCGTGCCCGATATCCGGCTGCGGGCGGCATACCAGGGCAAGGTCGAAGTGGCATGCGCGCGCTGCCTGGATCCTGTGGAACATGCCCTGAAGGGCGATTTCGATCTCATTTTTCGGCCTTTGGGTGT
>JAATFH010000304.1 GCA_015655315.1 Terriglobales bacterium | reverse complement strand
GGCCTTCCGTATCGCGGCTTTACGACTTGCCGTTATTGTCCTGCCGATGAAGGTCGGCATCCCGTCAGGTTTCGGAACCGATGGTCAGTGACTTGTCTGGATCCCGGCCTGGCCGGGATGACGGTGTGGTGCGGATGGATTGGGACTTCCGCTTCGCTCTTCCGCCATCAAATCGCTCTCGTCATCCCCGCGTAGGCGGGGATCCGTTCAACTTTCAGGCCTGGACAGATCCCGGCCTTCGCCGGGATGACGTCAGGGACACCGGCTCAGCCCGGTATCCGCATAGTCGTGGATGGCCGCCTTTGCAGCCATGACGTTGGGTGCTAAAGTTACCGATGTCATCCTCGGCTTTATGCCGAGGATCCATTTCGCCACCGGTCATGCTGCACGATGGATCCTCGGGACAAGCCCGAGGATGACATTCTATCCTGGCAAGCCGAGCCTATTTCACCCAAACTTTGTGCTGGCAATCGAGCCATTTCGCGATCACGGAGCGATCGTGGAACTGGATGGCTCCGCAATTCTGGCAGACGATCATCAGCACGTTCACCGGCGCAGTGCTGGAGGACGATTTGCGCTCGCAGGTCAGCATGTGGACATCGACGTCGCAGCTGGACCGGAAGCGCCCGCAAACCGGACATCCCGTGATGTGCTTGCCGAAGAGGAAGCGGTCGACCTCGCCTTTGCAGAGGTCCCGGCTCTCTAAGCACGGGTCTCTTTCCACTGTGGCGGTATCTGTCATCGCGATCACCGTGGGTTAATTTCGAATATTTGAATCGTATGCTGAGAAACTCATCGAGACAAGAAGAGTTCAGGCAACAGCTAAAGATTTGATGACGATTCATCGCTTTAATTCTGTCGCGCCGCAGTATTCGCAGCGCAATAAAACCATCGTTCAATCTGTTGTTCCGCATGACGGCGGACGCCGACGCATCGCTCAATTATTCAGCACACGCTCTTGTTCGCGTCGCGGAACGGCATGCCTCCCAATACGTTGACCAGCCAATCGCAAGGGCAGTCGCGGTTCAGTCAAACACCAACGTATGGAGACGTTTCAATGCTGAAATATTCGATTGCCGCACTCGCGCTTGTCGCGGGGTCGTCATTTGCCGTAGCCGATCCGAACGGTGGGGCAGCCGGTGGGCCATCGTCCGGCGGCGCAGCAGAGCATTCGGGCTCGATGTCGGGCGGCGCCACCACAGGTAACGGCGCGATGAAGGAAAGCGGCGGCGCGTCGCACGAACTGGGCGGCGGAAACATGAAGAGCGATCGCGGCGCGGCCTCGGAAAACGGCGCCGGTTCGATGAAGAGCAAGAGCTCCGCTTCCAATCAAAAATACAATGACCTGCAGCAAAAGTTCGACGTTCTGCAACAGCGTATGGCAGCGCGCGATGCCCAGCTGGAGCAGGCGCAAAAAGCTGCTACAGCGGCACAAGCTGATGCGGCTGATGCGAAACAGAAGCTCGAAGCAACTCAGCAAAACATCGGTGTGAATGGGGTCGCCGTTACGACCCTGCAAAATGATGTTGAAGCTTTGAAGACCACTTCTACCTCGCTTTCTGCTGCAGTGCAGACAACACAACAAGAGACGAAGAAGCTATCGAATCCGGATGCGATCCAATACAAAGGTGTGGGTCTCAAGCCAGGTGGCTACCTCGCGGCCGAAACTGTGAATCGGCAGCGAGGTATCGGCGGTGACGTCAATACACAGTTTTCGGGTATCCCTTTCACTGGCCAACCAGCTGGGCGGTTGTCTGAGTTCAACGCCAGCGGCCGTCAATCGCGCATCTCGTTATTAGCTGAAGGTAAACTGCCATCTGCAACACTGCGAGGATATTGGGAAGGCGATTTCCTCTCCGCAGGAACAACATCAAATAACAACCAGAGCAATAGTTACACCCTGCGTCAACGTCAGCTATGGGCGCAAGCCGGACTGGACAGTGGATGGACTCTGACTGGCGGGCAGATGTGGTCGCTCGCCACGGAATACACTCATGGCCTGGCCAACCTTTCTGAAGCAATCCCGCTCACGATTGACGCGCAGTATAACGTCGGCTTTACCTGGGCGCGGCAGTATGGCTTTCGCGTTGTAAAGCAGATTGGGAATAAATTCTGGTTCGGTGGCGCAGTCGAAGAAGCGCAGACGCTCAATATTGGCGGACACAACCTTCCCACGATTGTTTATCAGCAGCCCGGCAATGCAGGTGGTTTGTATAACCCAACCGCAAACTATAGTTACAACTTTGCGCCTGATCTTGTTGCGAAACTGGCTTATGAAAATGCCTGGGGGCATTTCGAAGCCTTTGGCGTGGGACGTTTCTTCCGTGACCGAGTCTTTCCCAATGGTCCAACCCCTCCCGGCGCTCCTCCAAATCCGAATCCTTCGGCCCTGGGAGCTTTTACTGATAAAACTGCAGGCGGAGGGGCAGGCTTGAATGGACGCATTCTGCTTCTTGATAAGAGCCTCGTTATCGGCGCACATGGCCTGATTGGAAATGGTATAGGCCGTTACAGCAGCGCCACACTACCCGATGCAACTGCGCATCCAGACGGTTCTCTCGAACTTATTGCGGGTGGTTCGGCGTTGGGCTCAGTGGAGTGGCATGCCACGACGCGTCTTGACCTCTATG
Source organism: Terriglobales bacterium (assembly GCA_015655315.1). Taxonomy (GTDB): domain Bacteria; phylum Acidobacteriota; class Terriglobia; order Terriglobales; family Acidobacteriaceae; genus Alloacidobacterium. Next base: position 2,838 of record JAATFH010000304.1, on the reverse strand, counting down.
GTTATTACGGCGGCGAATATGCAAAACGCGCCTATTACGCAACGGGTCTTTCCATTACTACTCCTGGGCCAACCTTCGGACAGCCAATTCTTGCCGGATATGGAGCGCCGACCAATATTGTTTCCGGATGCTACATAGAAGTGTTGCCTGTTTCTTCGCCGAATGGTGGCGGCAACGTTCCTGGCGCCGCGTCTTGGCAAGCTCCGTCATGCCACGGGCGCGGGCAATATCTCCCAGCGCCGATGCCAGTAAAGCAGCGTCGTTGGCCTGAAGAATGTCGGTCAGATAAGCAGCGATGGCGGTCTCACTTGTAAAGCTTGTCTCCAAATCGGAGAAGACCTAGAGTCGGTTGTCAGTGCCGCCACAGGCTCGTGGCTGACAGAGTGCAATCTAAAACAGCCATCACACAAGGTCAGAGGGGTTCACCCTGCTTCCAACATTTTCAGTAGCTCTCTCACCCGTCGTCGGCTGACATCAAGCCGTGCTCCCGTTTTCAAAAGCACTTCCGCACTGCCGCCTGGAAGAGTATGAACTTCGGCAATCGAGTTCAGCATGACCAGCGCAGACCGGGAGATTCGGAAAAAGTGATGCGGATCGACCCTGGACTCAAGCTCTTGAAGAGACGGGTCCATCCAATACTCTTTGCAAGCGGACGTGACTAAACGAGTCAGGCCGTCAGTTGACTCGAAATAGGAGACATCGGTTGCAGACACTACTAAGTAACGGGTTCCATTCCTTACAAGAAAACGCGATAGGCGAGCCTGGGAACCCCGGATCAGTTGATCGATGGGCGAATCAGCTTCCTCGGAAACGCGAAGGGGCAACCGGGCGAGCGCCTTCTCCAGTCGCGCGCGACTGACAGGCTTCAAGAGGTAGTCCACCGCGTTCAACTCAAACGCATCGACGGCGTGCTGGTCGAAGGCCGTGCAGAAGATGATCGCGGGCCTCGGTGCTGGAAGACAAGCAGTCACATCGAGTCCGTTCCCCTGCGGCATTTCGATGTCCAGGAGCAGGAGGTCGGGATGCATCTCTGCGACGTATTCCATTGTCTGCGCGCCATTCTCGGCTTCGGCTACTACTTCGATCTCCGTATGACCCGCTAACAACTGGCGCAGGCGCTGTCTGGCCGGGGGTTCATCGTCGGCTATGAGTACGCGAATCACAAGTGCCTCCTTGCTGGAACTTCCAGGGTAACTTTGCTGCCGGAAGGCGTATTGCACCATGCAATTGTGCCGCCTTCGCCGTAATAGCCTTTCAGCCGGTCAGCAACATTGCGCAACCCGTGTCCCTCTAAAGATTCGTTGAGGCGGAAATCGGAAGGAAATCCGGGACCGGTGTCTGTGACCTCGATGCGTAGGACATCATCTCGCAAATGAATTGCTAGGCTTACCGTACCAGCGGTTGAAACAGGGGAGATCCCATGCTTAATGGCGTTTTCGATCAACGGCTGAATCACCATCGCGGGAATCAGGATCGCATTCGCGGCAGGTTCAACGGCAAGGGTTGTCTCCAGGCGATCCCGGAACCGAGCGCGCTCCACCGCCAGGTAAGCACGTATGAACTCCACTTCATCCTGGACCTGCACCCACTCGTGTTGGGAACGATGCAGCGTATAGCGGAATACCTCCGCCAGTTCCGCAAGCGTCTCGTCGGCAAACTCCGGCTCCGTGCGAATCCAGCCTGCAATCGCGTTCAGGGCATTGAACAAGAAATGCGGATTGATCTGAGCGCGCAATGCCCGCAGTTCTGCGCGGCTGGCTAGAGAAGCCAGTTCCTGCTCCCTTCTCAGTTGCTGCTGTTGTTGCTGCCGCAACCGCGTGTTCTGCAACAGGAAGCCCAGGCTTGCCGAAAGCGTTTCCAGAAGGCGGCGGTCATCGCTCAGAAACGGTATCTGGTTCTTCCGTGCGAACAGACGAATGCCGCCTGCGGAACCAATTCCACAAACTAATTCCTCGCGTGTTTTGCGGCCTGGCGGATAATCGAAATCGACTTCGACAGAGCAGCGAAATATCTCCTCCAGGCTGTGGGCAGCGTTCCCTCGGAGCTGCGTTTCATCGTTGCTCGTCTGAATTGATTGGAGAAAGAACTGTTCCGCCTCTATCGCAGAGAACTTTCGGTGCAACAGGTGATCCGTTCCTCTCTGCAAGCTGCGGGAGACGAATGGTCCAAGCAGCCATATCGGGACCAACGCCAGTATGCCAACCCAGGCATGAATCCAATCTCCGAGGAAGATGCTGCGAAATGGTGGAACCCCGAGAAGCACCACCCCCAGGAGCACAGCACCCGCTGCAAAATAGGAGCCGCCCTTGACGAAGCTGTCGAAAAACGCCAGCCGTTCAGTGTAATAGAGGCGAACTGCGAAGAAAAGCAGAACCAAGTAATCCGGCACAAGATCGAAAAACGGGTTCTCGCTGAAAAAGGCCGCAGTAGCCGTTGCAAAAAGCAGACTGAAGATGGCGATGTTCCAGAACCGCTGTCTTCTATCGGCACTCGTCTCATTACGAAATCCTGCGAACAGTAGCCCAAGCGTCGATAACGATACAGCGCCGAGAATAATTGCTGGCGAGGGACTAAAGAATTGGCGCCACGATGTCAAGGAAGCAAGGGTGGAGATGACTGCCGTACTGTACAGTCCCCACAATAGTATGCGCCAAATCAGTCGCCGTTTTTCCCTCTGATCCTGCGTCAGCACGAGATGAAACATCATCGGCGGCAACAGGCTCACCAGCAGCGCACGCGCTGTGCTGATTGCTGGATAGTCGATAAAGAATGCAATCGACGCGAGATTGGCCAGAAACACAACCGAGCAGATCAAGGTAAAGAGGCGAAAAACGTGGG
>JAATFH010000240.1 GCA_015655315.1 Terriglobales bacterium | reverse complement strand
CCTGGCCCAGAAGCGGGAACCATCTTTGTGAATCCGCCAGCCTTCACTCTCAGCCTTTCCGTTGATTGCGGCAACTCGCAGTTCGTCTGCGGGTTTTCCCTGCTCCAGATCCTCGCTGGTATAAAAGCAGGAAAAGTGCCGTCCAAGAATCTCCTCGGGCTTGTACCCCTTGATCGACTCCGCTCCAGGATTCCAGCTTGCAACCCGTCCTTCGGGATCGAGCAGGAAGATCGCGTAGTCCTTGATGTTTTCGACCATCGAGCGTAGTTGTTCTTCGCTCCGCAGCAAGGCATCCTGTATCGCCCGTTGTTCGGAGACATCGCGTACAAAGCTCAGGACAATTGTGCCTTCCGCCGCCTCGACGGGCTTGAGCATGATGTCGACCGGAACCTCGCTCCCGTCTTTGCGCAGGCCATAGAGTTCGAGTCCCACTCCCATAAACCGCGTGCGCGGCTGGTTGTGATATTTGCGGAGATGCTCAGGATGATGTTTGCGGAAGCGCTCGGGAATGAGGCTCTCGATGGATTGTCCCAGGAGCTCCGCCCGGCTGAAACCGAACATCTCTTCAGCCCGCGCATTCGCGCCACGAATCTTTCCCTCCCGATCCGTCACAAAAATAGCATCGGGCGAAAACTCGAACAGCTTTTCGAACATGAGCTGGGTTGCTTCACGTCCTTCTCCGTTGGCCAAGAGCGCCGCCATTGCCTGCTGTTCGATAGACCGCATCTCCTCTTTCGCGTGGCAGTGGGAGCGCAACCGGAGTGCGCACTGTCGCCAGTTCCTTCTGAAAACGCATCACGGAAGGTAACCTCAAAGTATAAGTCATGCGCCTCCCGACGTAAGACCGGGGAGAATGCTACGCTGCCGGAAGTCGGCTCGATGTTCTATAAGGATTTTCCTTGAGAACAAGCACAGGGCAGGGAGCCCCGCAGATAATGCCGTAGGCGCTTCCCGGCATGATGTCGGTGCGAAACGAAGAGCCGGACACTCCACCGAGAAGAATCAGATCGAAATGACCCTGCGTCGCCACCCGAAGAATCGTCTCGACTACAGGTCCCTGTTCAATCAGGCAAGACGGCAGAGGCGTGCCTGCACTCACGTCGGACAGAATCTCCTGGAACTTGTGTTCCGCATAGGCGCGAACGCGCATAGAGGAGGGATGAGCTTTCGCAATCTCCGGCATGACGTGCAACATTGTAAGTTCCGCGTGATGATTTCTGGCGAACCGGACAACAGCCTCGGCGATGGCAAGCGATTCGCGATCCAGTGACGTTGCGAGAAGAATACGGTTCTTCTTCGAAGCATGTTTGCCGCTGTGCTGGGCTACCGGTCCAATCGCGAGAACCGGAATCTCCACGACCCGGAGGATCGACTCCGCGACGGAACCGAGGAGTTCCTGCTGGAACTTCCGGGGACCATGCGAGCCAACCACCAGCCGGTCTGCTCTCCATTCCTCAACCAATCCTGCGACCGCCGGTGCCACTTGTCCGCTGCGTACGGTCCAGGTGCACTTCACGCCCGCTTCCCGTGCCTTCTTCGCCGTCTCCTCCAGAACTCTTTCGGCCTGCAGCCTTGCCGTCTCTCCATCGGCGTGGGCGGGCCGGTAAGGCTCAGCCTCCGGCATATTCACGTCGGGCAATACATGGACCAGCTTCAGCGCGGCCTTCCATTTCTGGGCATAGTGGATCGCGACGCTCTGGATTTGTTTGAGATCCGTAAGGTCGGTGGCGAGAAGTATGCGAGATGGCAAAGTGTAGATAAGGCCTGGTCGATCCGACATGGCATGTCCCTCCCGAAAGAGAATTCTTGCAGAAAGACACAAAAAATGGATGTGAGCGTTAACACATCCAAACGTGATACACGTCACGAAATCAGAGCAGAATCTCAAGTGCGTCTTTGCGCAGGATCTTCAACCTGGTCCCTTTGATCGAGATGACTCCTGTACGCCTGAAGTTATTCAGGACTCTGGTAACGGACTCCCGTGAGCTGCCAAGCATCGAGGCCAGATCTTCATGCGTGAACGGCAGATGGATCTCGGGCTGTGCATTCATGTCGGTTCCCCCTTCGACTGCGAGCTCGAGCAAAAGATGCGCGACCCTGCCTGCGATGGAGCTGGAAAGCGCCAGACGGCAGGCATCGCTCAGGACGGAACGGTACTCCTTGCTGATGCTTTCTGCGGCGTGCAGGCTTCCTTCTACATGCCGTTGGATGAAATGAAGAAAGTCGCTCTGTTGAAAGGTCTTTATCTGGGCGTGCTCGATAGCCTGCGCGGTGACTTCATAAGGCGTCTTCGCGAGCGCCGCGCTCAGGCCGAGCACGTCGCCTGGCTTCGCGATCTTCACCAGTAAAGTCTTCCCGTCCCGCGAGGAACGGGTGAGTTTAACCCGCCCCTCACAGACGACGGATACGCTTCGGGCTGGCTGACCTTCTGTGAATAAAATACTTCCCATCGGCAGCATGACATGGGAACTCATCGCATCATACTCGGCGAGCGCCTGAGGCGACAGATTGCAGAACCAGCCGGGCCTTTTCGCCTTGCATAACAGGCAGTTGTCAGCATGCTCGGATATGGGACACATGGGCACTGCGGGCCTCTTTTCTTCTTCGGAGCTGTGCGCGCATACTGTTCGCGAAGCGCGCGGGCATTGTTATGGTGTGCTTTCAGAGCGACCATGTAGTTACCGGCCAAGAACAAAATGCTCCGACTTCCAGCAGCAAAGCGAAGAAGCGCTGTTGAGACCAGCGCCTCTCCCCGGTAAGCCGCTAAACCGGATTGTTTCTGTTGTGTCGTAACTTGACCTTCTATAGCACTCTATAACGCGCCCGATTCAGTCGATGTGATATCTATCACATGCAACTGTGACGCACATCACAATTGCATGCCGCAGTCAGCTGCGACGCGAATTACCCGTCCTCTCTTCATCCTCCACTCACGGGGCATAGTGTCTGGGGTCCGCAGCATATACTGGACTGCCGGTGAGGCGCGATGTGATGCAGATCACCATGCTGTGTGGACCACGTCACCGCCGTATCGAGTTCCAGGCGATTATCGTCGGGATATTGAGGTTTCTTCCTCAGGACATCGACCGGACCTCACCGAGGAATTTATGCCAGCCATCGATGAACGCCCACAAATTGCGATCCAATCGATCCTTCTCGCAACTGACTTTTCCCCTGTCTCCGACAAGGCCGCGGGTTATGCAAAAGCCCTGGCCCACCGTTTCGGCTCCACTGTCGAGCTGACCCATGTGATCGACCTGTCGGTCGCGACGCATTCCGAAGGCGCCGTCGCTGAGCTGTCTCTCGATGCGATGCGCCGCGAAGGCCACGAAATGCTGGAGCGGCTCCTCCATGAATTCTCCGGGACAAAAGCAAAGATCAGAGAAATCGAGGCCTTCTCGCTTCCGGAGGCAATTCTTCAGTCAGCCAAAGACTCCGAGGCAAGCCTCATTGTTATGGGAACGGCTTCGAAGCGCGGCATCGAGAAAATTGTCCTCGGCTCCACGGCAGAGACTGTCATCCGTAAGTCCACCTGCCCGGTGCTCACGATAGGTCCTCATGTCTCGGCACCGGCACAGGGCCCGGTAGCCTTTCGAACAATCGTCTATGCGACCGACTTTAGTGAGCAGGCGGCCAAGGCTGCAACTTATGCTCTGTCGTTCGCGGAGAACAGCGGAGCGTACCTTTACTTCTGCCATGTCCTGGGAGTTCACAAGCCGAAGGGCTCCGAGAAGCCGGTGCTGCAGGCCTCGTTTGAGAGGTCGCTGAGGAATCTCATCCCGCAATCGGCATACGAGTGGTGCAGTCCGGAGTATGTGATCGAGCACGGTGACACCGCAGACGCGATCCTTGGCCTGGCGGATAGAGTCCAGGCGGATTTGATTGTCCTCGGGGCACGGAAATCCTCTTTCTGGCTCGAATACGTTGAGACCGGCGTGACTCCCGCACTTCTTGCCGCGGCAAAATGCCCGATATTGACGGTCTGTTGAGGCCGGGAGTCAGGCGCCGGGGAAACTTCGCTCCATGTCCCGCAGACTTCAATAAACGCGGCGAACAGAATCAGCATTTCAGAAGCACCGTGGGTGCAAAGATGACCGTATTTCCTAAAAGTCCATTGCTCCGTGAATGCTGCGATTGCACAAACCGGTCGAGCCGGACGTTTTGCAATCTCACTCCGCAGGCACTGGCTGAATTCGACGTGATCGGTGATCAAGAGACGCTTCCCAAAGGAACCACCCTCTTCCACGAGAATGCCCCCAGCAATCGCGTCACGATCATCTGCGCCGGACTGGTGAAGCTCTCCTGTACTTCAAAAGAGGGCAAGACACTGATCCTGAAGATGGCAAAGCCCGGCGATGTGCTGGGCCTCGGTGCGGTCATAGCAAACTTCCCGCACGAGACTACAGCGGTGACCGTCGAAGCCACGCAGATCAAGAGTATCCCGGCTGCCGAATTCATGGAGTTTCTAAAGAAACACGGCGAGGCTAGCCTCAATGCCGCAACAGCAATCTCCTCGGAGTATAAGGCCGTCGTATTCGATGCTCGTCGACTCGCGTTGTCAGGCTCGATCGCAGGCCGTCTCGCAACCCTCCTTCTGGAATGGGGCCGAAATGCGCGCAGAGAAACATCGGAGATGCGGTTCACCATGGCGCTCACCCATGAAGATCTCGCGGCCCAGGTCGGTACCTCCCGTGAAACGGCAACCCGCCTCATGGGAAGATTTCAGCGGGACAAATTGATCGAGGTCCGGGGCTCTTCGATCCTGATACTTTCGCCGGAGGGATTAGAGCGATTCACTGCCTAGCCGCGCCAGCGCGATCGTCGCCTGCCCTAACGCAATACCTCCATCATTGGCGGGTACGAGTTGATGCTGAAGCACGTGAAAACCCAGCTCCCGGAGTTGCTGTGATGCCAGAGTGGCAACCGACATATTCTGCATCACCCCTCCGCTGAGAGCCAAAGTGCCTATCCCTGTGAGTCGCCTCGCCTCCTCTGCCCCGGAGACAATCATCTGCACTATGGTGCGCTGGAATCGACCGGCGATGGTGGCTTCGCGTGCGCCCGCTCTCAGGTCGTCGACGATGGCGCGAATGACTGGACGCGGGTCGATCTGACCGCCTTCAATCCGCACCGGATAGGACTCCGCATGGTTTATATCTTCTGAGATCGCCTCAAGTTCGATTGCGGTCTGCGCCTCGTAGTCCACGCGCTGCCGTAGGCCCAGAAGCGAAGCGGCTGCGTCGAAGAGCCGGCCGATGCTGCTGGTGGGAGTGCACAGCAGGTTTGAACCGAGTTGCCGTTGAAGGACAGAGATCTCGGTCGCCGTTGCAGCATCCACGCAGGGCAAGTCCGGAGTCCACGGGACGCCGGCAGACCACAAGTGGGCAAGCGCCATACGATATGGATTACGAATGCTCGCATCGCCGCCCGGCATGGGAGTGTAGCCGAGATGCAGAATGCGCTCGAACGCAGTATACGTCGCCTTCAATATCTCTCCTCCCCAGATCGCACCGTCCATCCCGTATCCAGTTCCGTCAAAGACGATGCCGAGAACAGGGCTGCTTCCATCAAGACCATGCTCGGCCATCGTGGAACAGAGATGGCTGTGATGATGCTGGACTTCGACCAGGGGAACTCCTTCGCGCTGGCTATATCGGCGTGCCCAGGACGAGGAAAGATAGCCGGGATGGGCGTCGCAGGCGATGATCTCCGGTCGCGTTCGAAATACCGCTTCGAAGTGCGCCAGCGCTCCCTCGAAGGCGGTAAGAGTCTCCAGATTCTCCATGTCGCCGAGATGCTGGCTCAGATAGGCGTGGTTTTCCTGCGTGAGGCAGAAGGTCGACTTAAGCTCTGCCCCGACTGCCAGCACAGAAGGGCCGGAGTGCTGGAGCCTGATGGAAAGAGGGGCATAGCCCCGGGAACGCCGTATGGGGGACTGACGGCGCTCCGCAATGCGAACCACGGAGTCGTCACAGGGAACGTGGATGTCCCGGTTGTGCAGCAGGAAGGCATCGGCGATGCCGCTCAGACGTTCCAGCGCATCCTCATTTCTCCAGAGGATGGGCTCGCTGCTGAGGTTACCCGAAGTCATCACCAGCGGCGCGCTATGCTGCATCAGCAGCGTGTGCAGCCCGCTGCAAGGAAGCATCATGCCGATACGGTCGGTTCCGGGAGCGATCGCCGGAGAGAGCAGGCGCACGGATTCATCAGCGTGCATGGAAAGCAGCACGATGGGGCGTTGCGGCGAAGTCAGGAGATCGGCTTCTTCTTCGGACAGCAGCGCGAAGTGGCGCACCGTTTCGAGGTCCCGCGCCATAACGGCGAATGGCTTTCCCTGACGCCTTTTACGCTCCCGCAGGCGCAGCACAGCATCATGATTGGTTGCGTCCACGGCAAGATGGAAACCTCCGATCCCTTTCATAGCCACGATACCGCCGCGGGCAAGAGCGTGCAGTGCAGCCTGAATCGCAGCCTCATCTTGATGGTGTGCGGTCCCCTCCATCCATGTGAGCTGCGGGCCACAGGCGGGGCAGGCGATGGGCTGCGCGTGGAATCGCCGGTCCGAAGGCGAATCGTACTCCGTCTGGCACGCAGGACACATCCGGAAGTCTGCCATGGTCGTGAAGTGCCGGTCATAAGGCGTCCTACGAATGATGCTGAAACGCGGGCCACAGTTCGTGCAGTTGATAAACGGATAGCGATAGCGCCGGTCGGCCGGATCGAGCATCTCGCGGAGACAATCATCGCAAGTGGCGATATCCGGCGAAATCGGAGTATGGCCAGAACTACTCGCCTGGCTGTCGAGAATGACGAAGGAAGAGTCGAGAGAAAGGGCTTCGATGGTGTCCCATCGGACAGACTCTATGCTGGCGAGAGGAGGTGGCGCTGTCCGCAATTGCTGCAGAAAGCGGTCGAGATTATCCGGCTCTCCCTGGATCTCGATGAAAACCCCGGTAGCATCGTTGCCGACGAATCCGGTGAGCTGGAGACCGGCGGCAAGTGCGTAGACATGGGGGCGAAATCCAACTCCCTGGACAATACCCCCGATATGCAATTGCCGCCGTTTTATTTCCACGACCCAGTGTCGGCGATTCAGCGGCTATGAGCAATGGCCATAGACCGATGGTCATTGTCACGGATCCTCTTAAAAATCGCGAGAAGTATTCCAGTGCCGCAATTTTAAGAGAGCGGGTGAGCCGGGATTCCCGAAGTATAGGCGACAGATATCTGACCAAACCCGTCTGCGTTCCTCATGCTGCCGAATACGGGCAGACTCGTATGGGCCAGAGCGTGCAAAGCACACTCAAGTACCGCAAGCACTATCAGGGGAGGACAATTGGCACTTGTTCCATACCCCGTGCAGGCTGATCGTCCATCGCAGACTCTGAGGTTACGAAGGGCGTTAGGGCATCCTGAGCAGCCCTTTGCACAGGGGGCATTCTGAAGAACTCTAAAGGACATCGGTCTTCTCTCCTGAGAAACAGCATCAGGCAGCGGCACGTGAAAGGCTGTGATCGCAATCACAATCTTTGTCACAGTTTCGTATGAAAACATGCGTAGCCAGGAATCCCTGCCGCCTTTGCCTACGGACAAAGTGAATCACTTTTCCACTCGGTGGGACGTTACTGTTCGGATTGCGTCTGCTGCCTGATGGTCACGGGGGCAGAAAGAATCACCGCACCATTCAGGTGTTGCGGGGTAACGGAATCCGCAGCCTTGCTGCGATCCTTACCAGATCGGCCAGAGAGTCGGCTTTCATCTTTCTCATGATCTTGCCTCGGTGGATACGAATAGTGATCTCGCTGGTGCCGAGTTCATAGGCCGTCTGCTTGTTTAGCATTCCTTTGACAATAAATGGCAATACCCCTCGTTCGCGTAGCGTCAGGGTCGCATAGCGTCGGCGGAGTTCTCCCCGGATGACGCGCTCGCCCCACTGCTCATGCGCTTGCGCGAGCGCAGCCTTCACAGCGGGAAGGAGTTCTTCTTCCAGGACCGGCTTGGAGAGAATTTCACTCGCTCCATTTCTCATCGCCTTCACAGCGGTTCGAATGTCGCGTGTGCCGGTGAGAAAGATAACAGGCAATTCCGCCTCATCCGTGAGTTTCTGCTGCAGATCTAATCCAGTCGTCTTACCGAGATTCTGGTCGAGGATAAGGCAGGACGGAACGTCGGGTTTCTCATGCGCGAGAAATGTGTCTGGATCGCCGAAGGTGCTGACCGCGTATCCCACAGATGAAAGCAGCGCGTATAGCGATTCTCGAATACGCTTGTCGTCGTCGAGCACGTAGACCATGTTTTCCGCAACCATCACGCTGCCCTTCCTGCTATTGGAAGCGCGAAGCTGAATACGGCTCCGCGATCCTCGCGTGGCGTAGCCCAAAGCCTGCCCTCGTGCGCTTCGATGATTGTTTTGCTGATACACAAGCCCATCCCCATGCCTGTTTGCTTGGTAGTAAAGAAAGCCTCAAACACTTTCTCAGCATCGATCAAGCCGGGGCCTCGGTCCGCGACCTCGGTCAGAACCATGTTTTTCTCTTCGTATGCGCGCACTTCAAGTTCTCTCTCTTCCTGAGATGAACCTGACATCGCCTCAATTGCGTTGGATACAAGGTTCACCAGCACCTGCTGGATCTGTAGTTTGTGCCCGGGAACCAAAGGCAGACTATCTTCCACCGACACTTTGACGTTGATTTCAAACTCACGCACCTCTCCGTTGAGCAGCAAAAGGACCTCCCCAATAACAGACCGTAGGTCGATTGGCGTTCTTCCTGGCCCCGCTCCCCGAAAGAAGGCGCGAATGTTCCTGACGATTTGTGAGGCATCCTTGCCGTCGCTCAAAATCCGCTGGACGGCATCTTTCACGGCTGTGAGATTTACAGGTTCGCCGCCGAGATATCGGATCGTCGCTTGCGCATTCGTGACTATGGCGCTGAGAGGCTGACTAACCTCGTGAACAACGGATGCCGCAATTTCGGCTACCGTGGAAGTTCTATTCGCCGTCTCTGATGCCGCCTGCATTTGCCGCAGGTTTTCTTTACTCGCTCTCAGTTCGGCTTCAACACGCCGGCGGTCGCTGACATCGCGCAGGAAGACAGTCGTCTTGTCTGCCAGGAACCCGATTGTGGCCGCAAGCTGTAGCCGCTGCCCTGCGGCGGTAACTGCTTCAAAGTCGCGATACAGGCTTTTACCCACAGTAAAGTCAGGCAGAAGCAGCGATGCGGATCTGCCTTGAAGAACACTCTCTGCGTATCCGAAAAGAGCAGTCGCCGCGAGATTCGCGGTAGCGATGTGCCCGGACCGGTCGAGGAGAAGAATTGCGTCCGGGCAGGGCTCAAATAGTGCGCGAAAGTCAACCTCGCCCCGCAGGCGTATCTGCTGAGCACGGCGAGCGACGTAGACGGCGACACCCTGAGTGCCGCCATCGTCGCAGGCCCGGCGCACGGCACGCTGAGCATCAGCACCGATGGCAGCTTCAGCTACGCACCCGTCGCCAACTTCAACGGCAGCGACAGCTTCACCTACCGCGTCAACGACGGCCAGGCCGATTCGAACGTGGCGACGGTGGCGCTGACGATCACGCCGGTGAACGATGCGCCTGTCGCACGCGATGCTTCTGCCAGCCTGG
>JAATFH010000450.1 GCA_015655315.1 Terriglobales bacterium | reverse complement strand
CTCATAACCCAAAGGTCGTAGGTTCAAATCCTACCCCCGCAACCATTTAGCGAAACTCAACTGAACAATAACTGAACAGTTTGAGCCTGACGCCTCAGGCCGCTTGTTCGGTTTCGTCTTTTTGCCCCCCTTCCATCATCATTTCGACGATCCGGGCGTTTGCCGGACGCGTCACGTTGAGCATCGAGCTACGACCATATTTGGTCGTCATGGCGATGTCCGCGTGGCGCATCAGCTTTTGCTGGACCTCCAGCGGCAGGCCGCTGCCGCCATACTGCTTCAGATCGAACGACGGCTTCTCAGAAGCATAGGGACTTCTAGAGTTGAAATATCATTGCCATAGTTGAAGAATGCGTCCGCGTGATACGAACGTGATACGAATCGGTTCCGGCCTTGGTGAGCAGTTCTATCCTGCCCAGGCCCATCGAATCGAACTCGGGTGCGAACGGATTCTGATTCAGCCGAACCTCCTGAATGGATGTCTTATCCGGGAGAGTAGCGTCACCAGCAGAAAGACCATGGATGTAAATCTGTGCTCCCGCAAGTCCTGCCGAGGGACCGGCTATGGTCTGCAGGTCTGTGATGAGATCATCGGGATCATCTGAGTGCCTGGAGATTCTGGCCGGTGATGTGCGTTGCGCTCGCATTCTCCCTGCAGTAAATCGGTTGAAGGCGGCATCTTCTCCTCGATAATCGACAACAGCCTTGCACGCACTCTTGCCGATTGTCAACGAGAGGTGCACGGACCGATCAGGGGAATGCAGCGATAATGGTAACCACTTTTCCGGTTACAGTTAATTGTTGTTTTGAAACTAAAGGGATATGTTCATGTCTGCGAAAGCAGGATAAAGTTCAATCATTGAGTGGCACTTGGGGGAGGGCTACTGAATTGCGACGCCAATGAATAAACGTTCATTGGCGTTTTGCATTTGCCCATGAATCAGCGCCTGTGCTGCCATTTCAGCTTGCAGGACAATGCTCTTCACCGGATTCCATGGCGGCAAGTTTACGACGCGCTACCTCACTGCCCGGACTATATGTCAAGACACGCCCCAATACCTGTTGCGCCTCGCTCTTTCTCCCTAACTTGCAATCGACCAATGCTAAATTGATTCCGAGTGGTGCTATATCGTAGTTAAGCTCATAGGCGTTCTTCCATTGTGTTGCTGCCGCTGAGAACTGCCCGGATTCGGCTAACAGAGTGCCCAGATTATTGTTCGCGAGAAGGTTTGATGGGTCCTGAACGAGAGTAGCGCGATAGAGGTCGATCGCTCCGGAATGGTCCCCTCTCATCTGGGCCACATGACCACGCGCTACAAGAACAGAAGGGTCGCTCGCGTCGGAACCCTGGATAGCCGATAGGGCTCGCCATGCCCCTTCTAAATCCGACAGCTTGCCGTCAGCTACCAGGTTGTAATAGGCAAGAGCTTGATCGCGGGGACTGACATCGTTGCCTAACAGAGGCACAAGTTCGATCCGACCTCTCGAAGAATTCAAAGCCTCAAATGAGGTCGTAAATCTTCTGATCCAGTGGTCGGTCCATGCCACATGCGGTATGTTTTGCGCCTTGCCGGACGGCATGTGGCAGCTTGTACAATCCGGCGTTTCGACATGATGCTGGGCCGCAAACTTCGGCTGCGAATGGCACGTCAGGCACTTAGCGCGGTAAAACGAAACCCGCTCCTCCGCAGATGGACCACCATGCGGATCGTGACAGGTCATGCAGGACATGGCCGCTCCGCTCGTTCGCTTGCACTTGCTCAAATTGAACTCCTCTACCTCGCTGACTCCACGATCGGAAAAAACTGCTCCACTCAGTGCGAAGTAGCTCACATAATCTCCGATGCGATCGCCGGGCCGATAGTCAGCCATCGATTTTCCACGGTGTTCAACGCTGGTATCCCCCTCCAAATGGCAGGAGATGCAAATAGAGTCACGCCGATCCGCATCCAGCTTGGCAGGATTGACGACAGGAGATTTGCCTGCCTGTTTCACGTGCTCGCTAGCATCACCGTGGCAACTCTCGCAAGTAATTCCACCGTGCAGGAAGGGCAGCGTTGCGAAACGATTGACCGTTCCCTTGTCGGCTGCCTGCACACTACTCATGTGGCAACGCATGCATTCGGACGTCATGGGAAGCGCCGACGGCATCGTCTGTGAGTGTTCGAGGCCAGGCTTCATATCGAAGACCTTGAGGCGCGAATAGTAGGCAACAGGCGACTCTAAAAGATAATTGTTAATAGAATATAGGTAGGTTGTTCCAAGATGACCTGAGCCGAGGAAATAATCGAGGCGGTTCCGCCCGGAAAATCCCCCATTACGCGAGGATTGGTAGTTTAGCCAGAGAGAGCCGTTGTCGAGGAAGATGCGGTAAGACACGCCGGATGATACCTGCTCGCTATCGCCCGTCATGGCAAAGTCGAGAGCCGTTCCACTTGCGTTGGCCATTGGCGTTTTTAGGTATTTGCGATAAATCTCACCATGGCAGTTTGCACACACAGCGTCAGTCTGGCGAACAGAATCAACCGAGGCTTTCGCTTGCACCAGGCATGCCATGCTGACTGTAAAAACCGTGCAGAACATCCACGAGTAAATTACTTTTATTGCGAAAGAGCCGATCAGCGCAGCCCTTCTGCCCCGTACCATGCTTCGTATGCTTCGTTGCATCTCCATGATGATACGAGACAAGATTGAGAAAGAAGTCAAATGTCCGCCGTCATCGGCATTCCAGCGATAGCGGTAATCCGATCCTCACACCCGAACTTCGATTCCATCCAGAAGCAGGCAATTCAACGTGCGAATCACATTGCTTTTACTGGATTCGAGAGGCGGCCGATGCCGTCAATTTCGACAACAACCTCGTCTCCATTATGAAGAAATACGGGAGGATTATGAGCGAAGCCAACGCCATGCGGAGTGCCCGTGCTAATCAGGTCTCCAGGATAGAGAGTGACGCCACGTGAGATAAACGCGATCAGCTCTCGAACTCCAAAGATCATTTTGCTCGTATTCGAATTCTGCAGAACTCGTCCGTTTACTGTGCACCGGATTGGCAACACCTGCGGGTCGGGTATCTCCGCCTTGGTCACGAGGTAGGGTCCGAAGGGGCCAAATGTGTCCTGGCTTTTGGCCCGCGTCCATTGGCCGTCGCCGCGCTGGAAGTCGCGCGCGCTCACATCATTCATGCAGGTATAGCCCGCTACATAATCCAGCGCTGTCTCGGCGGAGATGCTGCGGCAACGGCTGCCAATCACGACTGCGAGTTCGGCCTCGTAGTCTACTTCCGTTGTATCCGGGGGCAGAACGATCGAGGCATGATTCTCTGACGCTGCATTGACCCACTTCGCGAAAAATACCGGTTGTTGCGGCAGCGGAGTCTTGCTTTCCTCAACATGGTCTTTATAGTTGAGACCGACGCAAAGAATATTTCGTGGAGCGTAGAGTTGAGTGGAAGCTACTTGATTCTCGGGATGGATATATTTCTGTATATCCGGATGACTGAGAATGAAGCTGACCTGCAATTCCAAACCGGCAAAGCTATCATCCGATGACAATGCTTCCTGCAGCGTGAGCGGCAGAGCTGGCTTTTTCTTTTGCGACAACTTTTCTGCTTCTGACAAAATCACGATGCCAGCATCAACTTTTGCGGCAAGCCGGGGTCCTTCTGGAGTTGTAACCGAGAGCAATTTCATTACAGTTCCTTCACCTGTGAGAGCATTTCATTCTTGTAGCGACTGATCCAGTCACTAGCTTGGCCAGACGAGCGCGCCTTCCGGACGAACCCCCAACAGAAAATCTCTGGCTGATTCAGCAGCCTTGATCTGCAAAGACACAACTGCGCGGGTGGATACAGAGGCAGCATGACTCGTCAGAATCACATTCGGCAGACCACGCAACACACTGCTCACAGGCAGTGGCTCTTCCTCGAAGACATCCAGGCCAGCACCAAGCACGCGCCCGCCCTGCAGTGCTTCAATAAGATGCGGCTCATGAATGATCGGTCCACGCGAAGTGTTCACGATAATGACACCCGGTTTCATTGTGCTGATTGCGGCCTCATCGATGAGATGCGTCGTCTCTTTCACGAGCGGGCAATGTAGTGAGATGATATTCGCGCTTGCGAACAACTCTTTCAGCTCCAGACTCTGAACACCGCGCTCTTCAAACACTTCGGGCTTCACGTAAGGATCAGCGGTGGCCACGTTAAACCCGAAGACCTTGGCCTTGTCAGCGACACGGCGTGCGATGGCACCAAATCCTACCAATCCCAACGTGAGGTCTGTAGACGCGGGAATCGGGAGCAGTGGAGCAACACCCCATTCGCCGTGCGCAATTCTGTAGTGGTCCTGCGGAATGCGGCGAGCAAGGCTCAGGATCATGGTAAGCGCGTGGTTCGATACTTCTTCAATGCAGTAGGTAGGTATGTTGGCAACGCCAATGCGGAGATCTTTTGCTGCATCGAGATCGATATTATTGACGCCAATCCCGTAGCGCACGACGCCCCGAAGCTTAGGCAGACTATCGAGAACGCGCCGAGTGATTGGAGCCCACTGAACCAGTAATACATCTGCATCAGCGCAGCGATCAATGACTTCGTCTTCATTCGTGCAGCCTGGCTGAACCTCGTCCAGTTCAAATCCAGCTGACTCTAATACTCCCTTTTGCAAATCGATGGACGGGAAGAGATGATCGCTAATGACGGCTCGCATCTTCAGGTGACCTTTCACATATGGTCAAGAAGGTAACCAACCATATCGAAATCTTCTACTCATTTCAATTAGCTGAACCTATAGCGCTGAACAGAGCAGGAGCCTCGCTACGCTGATGACTGCATCCCTTGATCCGGTGAAGGCCCAAAGCTGGGATACGTCGTCGCAACTGGAGAGTCCGGTTGTGCCCCCAATCGCGGGAGCATGATATTCCAGTTCAGAAAATGCTCCCAGATGGCTGTCGATGTTGCATGCCTGCACCGCAGCACCGGCAGGCATTGGGGAGTTCCACGGCATGTCAAGATATTTAGCCGAAGGATTTACAGCAATATTGCGGATGACAAGGGAGGCGTTCGCACCATCTGTGCGCAAGTAGCCGACACGACCGGTAAGGCAAAGGGGAGAGACGCCAATTTTGTTTTCACCTTTGGCTCGCATCTTGTAGCGGATGAATTGATCGGTCACTTCCAAATCTTCACCGGCAATCGTTCCCATGAAGTGCGCTACGGAAGCTCGCGAAAAGGTGGGAATGATGAGATCGCCCCCATGAGGAAGCTGCAGAAGGCTCCAGAGGTTAAGTTCGACCGGACCTGTGCTCTCAAATATCCCTAAGCGGGTGTGGAGGGTAAAGCCGGCATACTCCAATTGGGACAAGGTGTTTACATCCAGATCACGCAGCGGGTTGAGCGCCGCACTAAGACGTTTTGTAATTTGCATCCGCGCAGTGTCTTTTGAGCGCGAGAGCCTGGAGGTAAAAGTATTCGTCAGCTCCAGATCGCCATTTTCGGTGGTCAGCTCATAAGTGCCTGGATCGAACTCTCGCGGCTGAAAGTAGGTATCGAACGAAGGGAAATTGGGAATGAAGAAGTCTACTTCGGGAGAGAGCCAGGTGCGATCTCCACCAGAATTGTGCCAGCTGGAGCTTTGATAAAAAGCACGTGCAGAGTCAACAGCGTCAAGCGCGGGATGCGTCCAGAAGAAATTTTTGTCGGAGACTGGCGGAAACAATCCTAGAATTCGTCCCCCGTATGGCTGTGCAAGAATTCTGCTGCCATCGGAACTGGTCCATGTTGTTGGAGCTTTATCGATGCTGGTAAGCGTGTCAATCAGGTGGGTGATCATGCGGGTTTCTGAAAAAGAAATTCCTCTCCCGGTTTCATCAGAACTGTTTTTGTACCCGAAGCAAGGCGCGAACAGAGATCGAGAAATCTAGCCGGATCGCCGTTCTGCTCAACGAACATCCAGAAGTGCGTAGGAATCACGACGTCCGGCATGGCCAGCGCGGTGAGCGAAGCGGCATCATCGGCATTCATATTTCCGAACGCTCCATTGATGCAGGGCAGCAGGACGTGAGGCTTCATT
>JAATFH010000238.1 GCA_015655315.1 Terriglobales bacterium | reverse complement strand
GGACCGCGTATGGGAACCCAGGAGTACAAAGACATGCGTGCTGCGAGTATCGGATTTTTCGCATCCCCCCTTTCAGGCTCCCGTTCTTGAGTGGAAGTTGGAACAGAAGCATGGCGAGGCATACGCCTCGGGCAGATTGCAATGGAAACATCAGCCCTTTTGCGTTTGTGATGTGGGCGAGCTTCACATCCCTGTGCCAGAGGTTAGCCGACCCGTTTCAGCTCGGCTGACCGTACGACTCGTCGAAGGAGAAAGAACTGTCAGCAATGAATGGAGTATCTGGATTTATCCAAAGCAAGAGCCAGTTCTTCATGACATTGCGAACTATGGAGCACCACAGCTCTCGTGGTTAAAATCATGGACAGCCATCCCGTCCATTTCTAAAGCTCAAGGGGATGTACGCTCTTTCCCTTCCCTGATTCTATCGGAGTATCTTGATACCACACTTGTGGATCACATCCGCCAGGGAGGGAACGTCTTACTCGTCGGTACAGAGGCGATTGTTAGATCTCACCCGGTGAGTCACTTCCCCGCCAATCGATATTTTTTTACGCCGCCTGCAAATTATCCTCCATATTCAGATGGCCAAAACGGAACGATAATCAATCCGCATCCCATACTCGACGACTTTGAGCATGAGGGATTTGCCGATCTTAATTTCTATCGAATGATTCAGAACGCGCCTCCCATTGACCTCACCGGCTTCGAACTAAATGATCATGATCCTATGATGCGAGTAATTCACCGTTATCCGGTCTGCTATCCTCTTGCTTACCTGCTCGAACGACGCATCGGAACAGGCAGGCTCCTAATCTGTGCTCTTGAATTGGCAGGGCAGTGGCCTGAGGCTCGGTATCTTCTTCACTCAATTTACGACTACGTTCGAAGTAAGAATACCGTCGCCGCTTCTGAACTAACCGAGCGGCAGCTGACTTTGCTGATGAATGTGTTTGAGCATCGTAAGTCGAATCGAGCCGGGTGACGAAGATGGAACCATTTCGATTGGATAACAAAGCGGTCATCATAACAGGCGCAGCGGGTCGAATCGGATCAGCCATCGCTCGCCTTCTCGCGAGTCGAGGAGCACATCTTATACTCGCAGATCTGGATTCAGAAGATAGAATGCAATCGTTGGTTCAGGAAATCGGCCCCGATGCTGTTCCGTGGAATGGAGACCTGTCCCAGGTATCAAGCTGTTATGACTTGATCGAAATGGCTGTGAAGACGTTCGGCCGTCTAGACACCCTGATCAACAATGCAGGTATTTGCCCTCGCGTCTCATTCTTCGATTCCAGTGAAGACGATTGGGATCGGATCGTATCTATTAATCAAAAAAGCATGTTCTTCTGCTCTCAAGCAGCGGCTCCTCATCTCATCAAGACAAATGGTTCTATCATCAGTACAGCTTCATATGCAGGGCGAGCCGGCGCCATAGCTAATGCCTCGATTTACAGCGGTACCAAAGGCGCAATCATAGCTCTTACAAAAGCTCTCGCTCGCGAACTCGCACCTCACGTCAGGGTAAATGCAGTTGCTCCCGGAGCAATCGATACGCCAATGGTTCGCGCTTTGCCTCCCGAACGGCTGGACTCCCTCATCGAGATGATCCCGCTGAAGAGCCTGGGGACGACGGAGGATGTTGCCGCCGCAATTCTCTTCCTGGCGGCAGATGAGTCTCGTTACATTACCGGAAGCACAATCGATATCAATGGCGGGACATTCATGTCATGAAGGTCGCACTCGCTCCAATATACGTCGACTACTATGAAAGCATCGTACCTGGCTTACTGAAGTCAAAAGAGCTTCTCGTCCAAAAGGTGAAGGAGGCAATCGGCGACGAGCATCACATTTCGGTACTCGACAAGATAAAAGACCAGAAGAGCGCGCAATCCGCTCGCAAAAGACTGCAGCGCGATAATCCTGACTGTTTACTTGTACTTCCTCTGGTTGCAAGCTTCTCTGCCATTACCGATGAATTGGTAAAAGGCTGGACTAAGCCGTTGATCCTCTTCAGTGCATTGATAGAGCGTGAGATTCCCAAATCGCTATCCATGGTGAAAGTGGTTGCACAGAGCCAGTCATTCGGAGCACAAGCCATCGCAAATGGATGGATGCGTTCTGGCGTAAAGTTTCATGCCCTTCATCAGATTGCCGGCTCGCCGGAAGGGACTGCAACACTGAAAAGACTGCTTCAAACTATCCAGGCGAGTTTACAGCTCAGCCAATTACGCCTTGGCCTTATCGGGGATGTATTCGAGGGTATGACCGATGTTGTCTTAAATGAAAGAGACTTCCGCACACGGACGGGCGCACAGGTCATAAGAATTCCATTAAAACAAGTTCACGCTATGATGGCGGGTCTCTCTTCACAAGAACTTACTCGATTGGAAAAGAAACTTCGCAAGACTTTTGTATTCGGCCGCTTTTCCGGCGTGGAACTGGACTATTCATTGCGTGCAGCGCTAGCTATTCAGAGATTGGTTCAGGAAAATGAACTCGACTGCGCAGCTTTCAATAGTCATGATGCCGGGGGGCTGAAGTCAAAGAAACTAGGTTTAATGTGCGCTCTCGGTGTAACTTTAGCTACATCGAATGGCTGCCCTGTCTCCGAGGTAGGAGACCTATGCACAGCCTTTGGTCTATGGCTGGGCCGAAGGTTAGCAGGAGCCAGTTTTTATACAGAACTGGACTCTGCCTGCATCTCCGCACACGAATGGCTATTGCTGAATTCCGGCGAATATGATCTCGCCTGGATGCGCGATCGCAACAAGCCCAAACTGGTTCGTAACACCAACTTCGCAGGTGTGAATGGCCGCGGAGCATCGGTTTGCGCTCCCCTGTGTACTGGCCCCGCAACAATCATCAATTTCACGCCTACGCCCTCAGGGAAAAAGCAGTACCGCATTCAGTTTTGCGAGGGCACGATTGCCGAGCCATGGCATCCCGAGATAGGGGTAGGCAATGCTCTCTTTCAAGTTCAAGGCGACGCCCGAGCAATGTATGAGGAGTGGTTGGCTGCCGGTCCTGTTCATCACTCTGCGACTTGTCCCGGCCATCTCGCGAAGGAACTTCAGTGGTTTTGCCAATTGCAAGATTGGACTTGTCTGCAAATTGGGCGGTAGCAGGCGGTGCCCGTGAAGCTTTTCGAGACATTGCCTGTCCTCCTCGACCTCAATTCAACGCCTCTCGTAAAGTTTCCTAATAATCACTAAATAGCGTTTTACAAAACATATTTGTACTGCTATGATCAGCGGCAATGTTGGTACCGGTGACCATTGCGAAAGCTACGCTGTCCATGGATGAAGGCCTGATTCTCAAGTGGTTGAGGTCCGAAGGAGATCAGGTCAAGAAAAACGACGTTCTATTTGAGATGGAGACGGATAAAGCGATCGTCGAGGTTGAGTCTCCCTCCGACGGTATGCTCCTCAAGATACTTGTTGCCGAAGGCCCAGCAAAAGTCGAGTCTGTTGTCGGCTGGATTGGCGAAGCTGGTGACATCGTTCCAGAAAACACAAGCGATGCTGTACTTCAGGGGGAGGCGGTTGACACCTCACTGCAAGCCCATGAGCCGGTCTCTTCTCCTCCAAGAGTTGTGGCTACGCCTGCCGCTCGCCGCAGGGCGGTGGAATTAGGTATTTCACTCGACAAAATTCATGGCTCGGCTGCCGGTGGCCGAATTGTGCAGGAAGACGTTGAACGGGCAGCGGAGGCGGTGACAGAAAGTCGGCCTAGCGTGCCAAGCATCGCTAGCCGCAAGATTCTGATCGATCGCCTAACATCCACATGGCAGTCCGTGCCCCATATTCACGTAGTTCGCCATTTAGATGTTGCTGTGTTGGCAGAAGCTGGAAAAACGCTGATAGACAAGTCTGTCTCCGTCACCGATTTGATCCTATGGCTCCTTTCACGTGTCCTTCCTCGCTTTCCGGAACTCACAATGGTCTGGGATGGAGAGCAGTTGGCCGCTGCAAACAAGATGAATCTGGCCTTTGCGGTAGGCACAGAGCGCGGGGTAGTGACACCGGTGATCTCTGCAGCGAATGAACTCGGACTTAAAGATTTGAGCGATCGACGCCGAGAGTTGACCAAAGCTGCGAGAGACCGTGCGCTTCGCCTTGAAGATTTGCAGGGCGGCGTCTTTACGCTGACAAACCTGGGCATGTATGGAGTAGATTTCTTTACTCCCCTATTGAATGCACCCCAGACTGCAATTTTGGCCACAGGAAAGATTGAACAGGTTCCTGTAGTGTCCGACGGGATACTTAGCGTCGGCTGGCGCATGTGGGCGAATCTCGC
>JAATFH010000398.1 GCA_015655315.1 Terriglobales bacterium | reverse complement strand
TCGCAAGATCAAAGCTTTCGCTCACAAACACCATCCGGTCCGTGGTCGTTAACACCACCGGCCCCTCACTCGTGTTGTAAATCTGCTCCGTCTTGTCGGCTTCATCATCGGTATCGCGGGTTACGTTGGAATATTTTTTGCCTAGCTCATCGGCATACATTTTCGTAAAGACCTGCGCAGCCTGCGGCGACTTCCACTGCGAAAGGTAAAAGAGCGCCACGGATGCCGTTGAGTCCTTCTCTGCGTCGGTTTTTGCCTTTTTATTCTGCACGGCATAGTAGATGCCGCCATCCCACGCCGACGTCAACGCAGTGGACATCTCCTGGCCGCCGAACAGCTCCGTCAGCATGCGCACATCGAGCTGCCCCATCACGCCGATATCGTAGGGTTCGTAATTCGCATCCAGCAGCGGATGCACATCCGGCATCTGCAGTACGGTGGCCTTCCGTTTGTGCATGTAGGCGCGCGGATTGATGATTTCGTAGCTGGAATCGGGTGGCCGGTCCAGCACTCCGGCAAATGCGCCTGTCTGGCCTTGATCTTTCAGAACGGTCTGCTCGAACTTCAACCCATCCTGATAGGGAAACAACAGCGACTCTTTCAGCACCAACGGCGCACGCGCCAGCACCGGAGAATCCGACGTGTCGCTGCTGTCCGCCAGGTTATCGACGATATCCGGAGCTGTCAGCAGGCTTTTGCCTGAAGGAGCGAGCGCATAATCCAGATATACGGCCATGGCCTGTCCTTCGAGGACCGCCTCACGCGCCGTATCCCTTTCATCGCTTTGAATGCGCTCGTTATCCTGCTTCACATTGCGTGACAGCTCTTCGCTCGTCTCGTCTTCCCACTTGTCCAGATCCACATGCTGGTCCTGCAGCGCATGCGTCAGCTCATGCGCCAGCACCGGCTTCTGCGTGTCGGGAGTCGCCCAGTCCAGCAGATTCACCGTCTTCGTCTTGCTGTCGTAGTACGCCTCAATCTGTTCCTTCAGCAGTTGCAGAAGAAACGGGCGCAGCTGGAAATCCCGGTCCAGCAGACCGAACTTCTTCAACACGATTTCCGACCGTTCCATGCGCTTCGCGTCCTTGTCGTCATTCATCTTCTCGACAAGGTATTTCTCTACCGCTTCGCGCGTGGTGAGCTTGCGCTTTACGTCGTGTTTGATTGGAAGCTTGCTGTCGTCGGAGGCAAATTTCAGGATCACTCCGACAGAGTTGAACAGCTCCTTTGCCTGCGCCGGGCTGATGTGCGTATTCTGCGGCGCGATCTTCGGGGCCGACGTGCTGGCAGGCGTTTGCGCCGCGCACATTCCCACTGTAGCTGTCCAAACCAGAACGAACTGCTTTATCCTCTTCATTTCAAGCTTTCCTGTCATATCCAACCCGGCCTCGTCGCGAAGGCTATAATTTTCTTATGAGCGAAACGCCGCAAATCGTTGAAACCGGCCTCACCCCGCTGGCGGCACTGTTTCCGGAGTCTGACCTTCAGATGCATCTCGGGCGCATTACGCCTCGTGTCTTCTCTGGAGTGGAATCGGAGCTGGCTTCGCTCGTACATACCGCCGCCGTCTACGACCTTGGATACCTCAGCCGCATTCGCATCACAGGAGCGGACAATGTCCGCTGGCTGAATGGAATGGTCACCAACACGGTGCAGTCGCTGCCTCAGGGTTATGGCAACTATACCCTGATTTTGAACGCGCAGGGGCGGATTCAGGGAGACGGGTACGTCTTCCGCGCCGCCGACCATCTCATCTTTCAAACGGATCGCTTTCAAGCGCCGCGTCTCCTTACCCACCTCGACCACTTCATCATCATGGACGACGTAGAGTTACAGGAGTTAGACGCGGCAAATACGACTCTCGGCTTGGCAGGCCCACAAGCGGCCGCGATTCTCGACGCCGTTGGCCTGTCCGTCCCGGAAACAATGGGCTTCGTCCCGGCCACGTTGCAAGGCATACCGGTCACGGTCGTCAGTGCACATGGAGTGCTCGTTCCTCGCTTCGAACTTTGGCTGGCGGCGGAAGACGTGGCTCGCGCCTGGCGCATCCTCACCGAGGCTGGCGCCGCCCCGGCAGGTTTCGATGCGCTCGAATCGCTGCGCATCCTGGAAGGCACGCCGCGATACGGCGTCGACATCAGCGACCGCTATCTCCCGCAGGAAATCAACCAGACCCGCGCTCTCAACTTCAACAAGGGCTGCTATCTGGGACAGGAGATTGTGGAACGCATCCGTTCGCGCGCGACTGTCCATCGCACCCTGCGCCAGTTTGAACTGAACGGTTCCCTGCCCGCTCCGGGGACCGAGCTTCGCGCCGCTGGCGACGACAAGCCCGTCGGCGAAATCACCAGCGCGGCGCACTTTGCCCTGCCTGGGCTTCCCCGCACCTTCGCTTTAGGAATGATTCGTGTCGAAGCGCTGGAGCGCAAAGCTGACATAACGTATCCGGGAGGCCGAGCCACGCCGCTCGACGCGCCCCCCGCACTCCCCTGAATGAAGAAAAGGACTTATGAAAGAGAAACCGCCATCGTTTGTAGTGAATGACCGCCGCAAGTTCACGTCAGAAGGCGACGTTCGCGAGGAAACCACGACATCATCCGGGCAGGAATCCGCGACCGAACGCCCCGCCGATACAACGGCGCGCGTTATCACCATGCCGTCGCCGAAGCAGGAAGAACCCAAACCTGAAGAGGTGCCTGCGCCTGCCGAAGAAGAACTGGCTGGCCCGACCGCACAGGAATCGGCCGACCAGCACGCCGCGTATCAGCAATCATCGCGCGAGATTGACAGCATGCTGCGGCAGGCCAATCCCGGAGCCGAAGCCACCCCGGACACGAACTTCGAACACGTCGTCCAGTCCATCTATCTTTCTGCCATCATGGCCATGGGCGCAGGCACCGAACAGGGACAGCAGCCGCGCCTCGACATCGTCGGCGCGCGCCAGAGCATCGACATGCTCGCCATCCTGCAGGACAAGACAAAAGGCAATCTCAACGAAAAAGAACAGCGGCTGTTACAAAATGCGCTCTTCGACCTGCGCATGATGTTCGTCGAGATCACCAATGCCATCGCGAAATCGGCACAGCAACCGCCACCGAAGAGGAAGTGACCCCGTACTCCCTGTCATCCTGAGCTACTGTTTGAATTGTCATCCTGAGTGAAACGAAGGATCTGCTTTTTCCGAACAGCAGCACAAAAGGGGTGCCCCATCCTTTGCGCAGCAAAAGGTGGAGCTACAAGCCTTAACTAAGACTGAATCACTTGCAGCACCCACGACAGATGCAAGCCACCCTCACCATCCTCGGCAGCGGTACCTCCATGGGCGTCCCCACACTCGGATGCGAGTGCCGCGTCTGCACCTCGCCCGATCCCAGGGACCGCCGCACGCGCGCATCGGTTGCCGTTCAGTGGGAGGGCCACCGTGTCCTCATCGACACCGGCCCGGACTTCCGCGAACAGGCACTGCGCGAAAAAATCCGCGACATCGATGCCGTTCTCTACACGCATTCGCACGCCGATCACATCCTCGGCCTCGACGATCTGCGCCCGCTTACCTTTCATCATCCCAACGGCCACATGCCGCTCTACGCCGATGAATCCAGCGCACGCATCATCGAAAAAGTATTCGACTATACATTCTCTACGGAATCCAAGTACCCGACACGCGCCCGCGTCAAAATGCACCGCATCGAAGGGCAGGAATCGATAACGATTCATGGAGCTACCTTCCAGCGGATTCCGCTGCTGCACGGCAACCTCGATGTCGCTGGCTTCCGCTTCGGCAACACCGCCTACCTCACCGACATGAATGTCATCCCCGACGCAAGCCTGCCGCTGCTTGAAAATCTCGACAACGTCATCATCGACGCGCTGCGCAAAACCCCGCATCCCAGCCATGCCAACGTCGATCAGGCCCTGATGTGGATCGACATCCTCAAGCCGCGCCGCGCCTGGTTCACGCACATGTCGCACGACCTGCATCACGCCGACACGGAAAACGAGCTTCCGCCGCATATCCGCCTCGCCTACGACGGCCAGCACATCCCCATCGAGTTATAGCCATGCAAGTCTTCCGCACGCTCGATCAGATTCCCGCCGACTACGGCCCCACCGTCATTGCCATCGGCAACTTCGACGGCGTCCACTGCGGCCATCGCTGGATCATCGAGCATGCCCTCAACTGCGCCCGAAAGCTCGGAGCCAGGTGCATTGCCGTTACCTTTGACCCTCATCCGGTCCGCGTCCTCCGCCCCGAAGTTGCGCCCCGTCTCATCACGGCCATGCCCGAGCGCCTGCGCCTGCTGGCGGAAACAGGGCTCGACGCCACGGTCGTGCTTCCCTTTACCGAAGAGTTTTCTCACATGCCCGCCGAGACCTTCGCCTACGAAGTGCTGCATCGGGGCCTGCGCGCCGTCGAAGTCCACGAAGGAGACACCTTTCGCTTCGGCTATCAGGCGCAGGCGGGTATCACAGACCTTATCGAACTCGGCAAGAAATTTGGATTCACCGTCGCCGCGCATCACACGCGCACCGTACGCGGATTACCTGTCTCCAGCAGCCAAATCCGCCAACGCATCGCTGCGGGAGACATGACCCCGGCACGCGCCCTTCTCGGCCGCCCATTTTCTATCCTCTCGACTCCGGCGCGCGGGCGCGGCATCGGCACCGAACAGACCGTACCCACCATCAACCTCGCGCCGTACTCTGAGTTGCTCCCCGCGAATGGCGTCTACATTACCCGGATGAAAATTGGCGATGGCCCCGAGGCCCAGACATTCAATGCTGTCACCAACGCCGGAAACCGCCCGACCTTCGGCGCGGATTCCTTCGCCGTGGAATCGCACCTGCTCGGTTTCCACCCAATCCTCCTCACCGAAAGCACGCCGCTCGAACTGACCTTCCTGAAACGAATCCGCGAGGAAAAACGCTTTCCTTCCCCCGAGGCACTGAAGGCCCAGATTCTCCGCGATGTGGCCTACGCCCTGCGCTATTTCCATCTGACGCAGATCCTCTCCCGATAGCACAGGCTTGCAACTGTTTCCGCCGCAAACGCGCACTCATTCCTGAAATAGCATCCCCGACGAATCGCCGTAAATACTTGCCAACTCTCTTCATCCGTTATTAGTCTTCGGTGTTTTGGTGACGGCGCCTCTCGCCTTCCGTCAAGGAGATTCCGCATGCCCGGAAAACCGCTCTCAAACTGTCTCGCTCTCATTGCGCTCGCCTTGATGGCGTTTGATTCCTCCAACCAAGCATCGGCTCAGCAAAAGGAAATCGAGCGCTTCGATGCCTACGCCGGCTTCACCTACTTCAATACGCCCGACCTCAACCTCGCCGAACACGGCTTCCATATCCAGGGCGGCTACAACGCAACCCGCACGATTGCTTTTGGCTTCGACTATTCGAACGTAAGCGGCCACAATTCGCTCACGCCCGAATTGCTGACACTGACCAAGCAACTGCAGATTGCCACCGCTCTCAACGATCTGGCTCTGCAAGGGCTGCTACCGCCCGGCTATCAGCTGTCCGTCCCCACCGGCTCCACCACGCAAACCTTCGCAGCCGGTCCGCAGATGACCATCCGGCATTTCATCCCTGTGACATTCTTTGTCCGCCCCGATCTCGGAGCGATCCGTGAAGTAGCCACGCCGCACCCAGGCGATCCGATTGCCGCGCTCATCGTTCAAGGATTAGCCCCATCCGGCCGCAAAATCAGCTGGGCCAGCTTTTACGGTTTTGGCGGAGGCGTGGACTGGAATGCGACCAGACATCTCGCTCTGCGCGTACAGGTCGATCAGGTCTACAACCACCTCTTCAACGACCTGCTGAAAGACAGCCGCTGGACGACCCGCCTCTCCATCGGTCCAACCTTCCGCTTCGGGAGAAACATCCCGGAAAAGAAATAACAATAAAAAATCCCGCCACAAAGGGCGGGATTTTAGGATATTTGTCATCCTGAGCAAAGTCGAAGGATCTGCTTTTTCAGCCACGGGCACGAAAATGGGTGCCCCATCCTAACGAAGTTAGGGTGGGAACTACAACACAGGGTACCCAAGGAGCGGAATCCCGACTCCCCGCAGAAACCGAACCTAACCAACCTTCTTCTTCCGCCCAGTGGACTTGGCAGCAATCTCCCGCTGCGGCTCCTTCTTGCCAGCCGCTTCTTCCTGCTGCTCCATGCTCTTTTTCAGAGCGTCCATCAGATTGATCACCGGAGCCAGCCGCTTCTTCGGCTGCTTATCGGACTTCGCAACCATACCGGCTTCCTTGCGCTCGATCAGTTCCTCTACGCGCGTCTGATACTCGTCCTTGAATTGCTCCGGATCAAACTTCGCCGTCAGCTGCTTCATAAATTGTTCGGCCAGATCGATCTCCGCCTTCTGCAGCTTCAGGTCCTCGTCCTGCCCATATTCGGCGAGGGCGCGCACCTCAGACGGATAGAAGAGCGTATGCAGCACCAGCCCCTTGTTATACGGGCGGATCATCACAATTTGCTCCCGCTGGTGCAGCGTGATCTTGGCAATCGCACCCAGCTTGAGCTGCTGCATCCCCTGCAGAATCAGGGAGTAAGCGCGACGGCCCGGATCTTCGGGAACGGTATAGTACGAGGTCTGGTAGTAGAGCGGGTCAACTTCATCGAGCTTCACAAACTGCTGAATCTCCATCGATTCCGACGATTCGGCCTCGAGCGATTTCAGCTCGTCTTCCGTCACCAGGACGTACGTGTCTTTGTCTACCTGGTAGCCCTTGGCAAGCTCGCTCCGCTCAACCACGCGCTCATCATGCGGGCAATAGAGCTGCTGCTTCACCCGCGTCCCGCATTCCTTGTGAATCTGGTTGAAACTCACATGATCCTCACGCGCCGCGACAAACAAGCGGATGGGCACAGAAATCAGCCCAAACGAGACATAGCCTTTCCAAACCGTAGACGCCATAGAGACAAACCTCAGCCCAATAAAGACATGGGATGAGATTTTCGCATGCCCCAGTTAGCATTTCCCAGTAAAAAATGCACTAAAAACGCAGCGTTATTACCAAAAGCATTCCTCAAAACCAGAAATTAGCCACGAATGCATGAGCCAGCGCGGCGACCCGTGCTACGTTTGAGCCACATCGTTGCCTGCCATGCTCGTCTCCCTCCGTTCTGACCTCCACTTTGCTCTACGCCAGCTGCGCAAATCGCCGGGCTTCGCCTTCACTGCCATTCTCACCCTCGCTCTCGGCATCGGAACTACCACCGCTATCTACAGCCTCATCGACGGCGTATTGCTGAAACCATTTCCGCTCCCGCACCCCGAGCAGCTCGTCGCCGTCTACACCGCCGAGCAGCATCCCGGCCAAGCGCCCGACTGGCAAAGCACTTCCTACCCTAATTACCTCGACTGGCGCGACCGCAACCGCACCTTCGCCCAGCTCGCCGCCTATGGTGGCGACGCGCGTCTTATCAGCCGTCCAAATGGAGCAGACGGCGCAGTCATGCCGATCAATCGTGTCTCCGCCAACTACTTCGATACGCTGGACGTCCATCCCTTGATCGGCCGCAACTTCACCGCCGATGAAGACCAGCCCGGCCATCACGTCGTCATCATCAGTTACGGCTTCTGGCGGAGTTTTTTCGCTGCCGATCCGCACATCCCCGGCACAACCGTCCTCATCAGCGACGTGCCTTACACCATCATCGGAGTCATGCCCAAGGGCTTCATCGAGCCGCGCGCCGATCAGGCCGAGCTCTGGACCAGCTTCGCCTACCACCTCGAAGGCTCCGCCCCAGGCGGCAAAGACCGCGCCGCCGGAATCGCCGAAATCGTGGGCCGCCTCAAGCCACGCATCACCCGCGACCAGGCCCGCGCCGACCTCAGTACCATCCAGTCCAGCCTGGGAAAAACCTATCCTGAAGGCCGCTACCGGACCTCCGTCTTCCTGCAATCCAAGCTCAAAGACGTCACCGGCGACATGCGCCCCGCTTTGCTTATGCTCATGGCCGCCGTCCTCGCCGTGCTGCTCATCGTATGCACCAATGTCGCCGGACTCATGCTCACCCGCACCAGGAAACGCCGCGGCGAGATCGCCCTTCGCACTGCACTCGGCGCGTCATCATCGCGCATCTGGCGGCAACTGCTCATCGAATCGCTTGTCCTCGGCCTCGCGGGCGGAGCCATCGCATCGTCCTTGCCTACGGCCTCCTGCACATAGCCCTGCCCTTCGTTCCCGACGACATCCCGCGCCTCGGTGAAGTCGCCATCGATGGACGCGTCCTCGCCTTCACAGCCGCCATTTCCATCCTCTGCGCTATCCTCAGCAGCCTCGTTTCCGCGTGGAAACTCGCGCGCGTCTCTCCTATGGAATCCCTGCGCGAGCAGAGCCACAGCACCACCGGCAGACGATCCCATAACTTCCAGAACACGCTCGTCATCGCGCAGACCGCCCTCGGCTTTACCCTCTTGCTGGCTTCCGGACTGCTTATCCGCGGCTTCGTCAACGTGCGCCACGCCAAGCTCGGCTTTCAATCCGACCATCTTCTCCGCTTCCTGCTGCCGCTCACACATGCCCGCTACCCGGACGCGAAAAAGGCTCTCTTTTACAAGGAATATCTACCGAAACTCGCCGCCATTCCCGGCGTACGCAGCGCATCCGCCGGTTATCCGGCTCCTCTGCATGGCCATTACCCCAGCGCGCCGGTCGAGATCGATGGCCGCCCCAACTCGCCTGATCATCCAATGACGACGCTGATCGGGGAAGCCGAGCCGGGATACTTCGAGACCCTCGGAGTTCCACTGCTCCACGGTCGCAACTTCACCGCCGCCGATGATGACCCCCAGGCGCCCTTCGTCGCCCTCGTAAATCAGGCCTTAGTCAAAAAGTATTTTCCGCATGAGAATCCCATCGGCAGGCACATCCGTCCCGACCTTACCGAACTGCGCAACCAATCCAATGACCTTGATCCGACCATCAAAAGCGACCGCGAGATCATCGGCGTTCTGGCCGACTTCCAGCAAACCTCCGTCATCGACCCGCCGCAGCCCATGGCCATCTTCCCTTACTCGCAGGCATCCATGCTCATGCGCCCCGCCGTCGTTCTCCGCGTTGCCGGAGACCCCATGCAATATAAAAAGTCCGCGCAGACAGCCCTCTCGAGCATCGATCCAATGCTTTTTCTCCTTACCCCTGAGAGCATGGAAATGTATCTCAGCCGCATCTCCGGCGCGCAGCGTTTCGAAACTCTGCTCATCTCCGCCTTCGCCGCCATCGCGCTCTTCTTAAGCGGACTCGGCCTCTACGCCACTCTCGCTGCCATGGTGGCCGCGCGCACGCGCGAGATCGGCCTGCGCATGGCCATTGGAGCCGACCGCCGCGACGTAGCCGCTCTCATCCTCATCCGTGCCGCTGCTCTCGTTCTATCCGGCCTGTCCATCGGCACTGTGATTGCCCTAGTCGCAGCCCGCGGCCTCTCCACCACCGACTGGTGGCGGCCGCTGCTCTTTGGCGTCTCCTGGTTCGATCCGCGGACCTACTTTACCATCCTGCTCGTACTCGGCACTGTCTCTTTCGCCGCCTGTTTCCTGCCGGCGTGGCGAGCTGCCAAAGTGGACCCGATGCGAGTTCTCCGCGATGAATAGTTAAAAGGAATGTCATTCTGAGCAGAGCGAAGAATCCATAGGATGCGCGACAGCCCAAAGCTCTATGGCTTTCCAACCAAAATCTATCCCGAAAACCGAAAAGGCCGCTTCAAAGAAGCGGCCTTCCTTACAGCAAATCCTGTTTATTTGGTCATCTTACTCTGCAAGCCGGTGCTCAACGCCAACTCGATCACCGTCTTCTGCTCCATCTCATGCGCCTTGGCCGAACCCGTAGCCGGGCTCGCCGCCGCCGAACGCTTGATGCTCAGCACCTGGCGATCGCGCGCCAGCCGCTTCAGCCGTGGCATGACAAACGAGAGCGCCCCCATGTTTTCCGGCTCTTCCTGCACCCAGATCACCTCATGCGCTTCCGGATGCGCCTTGATCGCCGCCTCCAGCTCCGCCTCGGGCCATGGGTACATCTGCTCCAGGAAAATAATGCCCGTCGTATTGTCCTTGCGCTTCTCGCGCTCGACGCGCAGCTCATGACCGATCTTGCCCGTGCAGATCAGCAACCGCTTCGCGCTCGTAATCTCCGTCTCCGGCAGAACGTTGAGGAAATGCGGCTGGGCAAAATCCTCGATCGACGAAACCGCATCCGGATGCCGCAGCATGCTCTTCGGAGTGAAAACGATGAGCGGCTTGCGCCACTTGCGCATCGCCTGCCGCCGCAGCAGATGGAAGTACTGCGCCGCCGTCGAAGGCTGGCAGATCTGCATGTTGTCGTGCGCCGCCAGTTGCAGGTAGCGCTCCACGCGCGCGCTCGAATGTTCCGGACCCTGGCCTTCGTATCCATGCGGCAGCAGAACGACGACACCGCCGAGCAGCCCCCACTTGTCTTCGCCCGACGAGATGAACTGATCGATGATGATCTGTGCGCCGTTGGCGAAATCGCCGAACTGCGCCTCCCACATCACCAGCGTTTCCGGATAGTCGCGGCTGTAGCCATACTCAAAGCCCAGCACTCCAGCTTCGGAAAGAATCGAGTTGTAGACCTCAAACTTCGCTTGCCCATCCGAGAGATGATTCAGCGGAATCAGCGTCTCTTCATTCTCGATATCGATCAGCACGCTATGCCGCTGATTGAAGGTGCCGCGCTGGCTGTCCTGACCGCTCAGGCGAACGGGAGTTCCCTGCGTCAGCAGCGAGCCAATGGCAACAGCCTCAGCCATGCCGTAGTCGAAGGGACGCTTGCCCTGCCCCATCTCCGCGCGTTGTTCCAGAAGCTTCTTGATCTTCGGATGAATGTGGAAGCTCTCAGGATACTTGGCCAGACCATCGGCGATCCTGCTCACTTCCTCTGCCGTCAGCCCGGTTTCGACTGCATATTCCGGCTTGTACTTCCCGCCCCGGTACGCCGACCAGTAATCCGGCAGCACCGCCAGCGTCGGCATCTTCTTCATCTTCTTGGCCGCGCTCTGCGCCTCAGCAAAACCGGTCTGCAGCTCCTTCACGCGTTCGCCGATGTCGGCACCCAGCTTCTTTGCGTAAATCTCATACAGCGGAGGATGGTCCTTGATCTTCGCATAGCGCAATGGCTGCGTAATCGTCGGATCATCGACTTCGCTGTGCCCGTGGCGGCGATACCCGATCAGGTCGATCACCACATCGCTCTTGAACGTATAGCGATATTCAATCGCCAGCGCCGCAATCCGTACCACGGCATCCGGGTCTTCCGCATTCACGTGGAAGATGGGAATCGGCATCCGCTTTGCCAGATCGGAAGCGAAGCGTGACGAATTCGTCTCAACCGGGTCCGCGGTAAATCCAATCAGGTTGTTCGCGATAATGTGGATTCCGCCGCCGACGGTGAAGCCTTCAATCGCGCCGAGATTCATCGTCTCCGCCCAGATGCCCTGTCCGGCAAAGGCCGCATCGCCATGAATCACTACCGGCAGCACACGCTCCTGGCCACCTTCACCAACGCGAGCCTGCTTGGCGCGCGTCCGTCCCATCGCCACCGGATCGACCGCTTCAAGGTGGCTCGGGTTCGAAACGAGGTGCAGCGCAATCGTCTTGCCATCCCGCGTTTCGTAGCTGCCCGTCGCGCCGACGTGATACTTCACATCGCCGCCGCCGAGAATGCTGCGCGGGTCCACGTCTTCAAACTTTGAAAAGATATCGGCAGGCGACTTCCCGAAAGTATTCACCATCACGCTCAAACGTCCGCGATGGCTCATGCCGATGACTGCCTTCTCCGCACCCAGCTCGCTGGCGCGATGCAGCATCTCATCGAGAAACGGAATCAGCGCCGTCACGCCTTCGAGCGAGAATCGCTTCGTCCCGAGATAGCGCGACTGAATGACCTGCTCAAAGACATCGGCCTTGATCAGCAGATCGAGGATGCGCTTTTCATCAACAGCAGGAGCCCCGGTCTCCAGCCGTGCCGCAATCCAGTTGCGATGCTCACGACTGGGAATGTGCATGAACTCCGCCGCAATCGTCCCGCAGTAGTAACTGCGAGCCTCCTCGGCATCCTCGCCCTCAAAATCGAGGTCATCGATTGGCTCCGCAGGAAGGTGTTGGCCCAAGGGATCAAGTTGCGCCTGGAGATAGCCCCAGCGGCGAAAGGCGTCGAAGACTTGTTCCCTGCTCTGTAACTGCTGTTGCAACTCGCTATGTATCGGTTCCAGCCTGGTAGCACTCATAAATCATTTATTCCATTGGAAATCGTCAGCCACAAGTCCGCACAATTCATATCGTCCACACGCAAGGCATCCTGCCCGTTCAATGGGCTTCCGGCCTGCGCTCTTTGTCGTGGAGATCGTGCCCGGGAGATGGCCAGACATTTCATCGTCACTTTTATTTTACTGTTTCTGAGCGAAACCCGCCGAAGGCCATCTGGAAACCTGCATAAATTCAGTTATTTCTGCCCATATCGGGAAGTTGGCATCCCACAAAATCAACGTTGTCCTGACCTGTTTCTTCTAAGCATCCGCACAAACAAGGGTGCCCCATCCTTTGCGCAGCAAAGGGTGGGAAAGCAAACTATCGGACTCAGGAAACCCGCAGCCGCCACACCATCCCAGCCGCAAGCAGCAACAACACCGATACCGTTCCCAGCGCTGCATGAAAACTATGCGTAGCATCGCTCACCAGCCCCATCAGGTAAGGCCCGCAAAACCCACCCAGCGCTCCAACCGAATTGATAATCGCGATCCCGCCTGCAGCCGCAGTCCCGCGCAGCATCGCCGTAGGCATCGCCCAGAAGGTCGGGAGGCATCCCCACACCCCCGCCGCCGCAAGCGAAAGTGCGGCGATTGCCAGCCACGGGTTCGCCACCAGCGCGCTCAACCCGAAGCCCAGGATGGCCGCAAGCAGGCTCGCCAGCAAAAACCCGCGCCGCTCCTGTCTTTTGTCCGAGCCATGCGCAATCGACAGCATGGCCACTGTCGCCAGCAGCCACGGAATCGTCGTCAGCAGAATCACGCGCGCTTCCGAAGCCCCCGAAAGCTGCTTCAACACCACCGGCAGCCACAGGCTCAGGCTGTACAACCCAACGGACATCGCAAAATAAATCGTCGCCAGCCGCCACATCGTGCCATTGCGCCACACATCACGCAAATGGATCGAATGGTCCGCCGAAATCTCCGCTCGTTCTGCCTCCAGTGTCTCGGTCAGCCATTGCCGCTCGTCCTCCTGCAGCCACCTTGCGCCCAGTGGATCATCCGTGAGAACCCGGAACACCAGCACGCCCAGCAGAATAGAAGGCACACCCTCGCCGACAAAGAGCCACTTCCACCCCGCAACGCCGCCAACGCCATTCAGCCGCAGCAATAGATTCGAGAGCGGCGCACCGATCACTCCAGCCACCGCCGTCGCAGCCATGAACCGTGCCAGGGCTCTCGCCCTTTGCTGCTTTGGAAACCAGTAGGTGAGATAAACCACAATGCCGGGAAAGAACCCCGCCTCTGCCGCCCCCAGCAAAAATCGCAGCAGGTAAAACTCCGCCGGAGTGCGCGCCAGCGGCATGCTGGCCGAGATCAGGCCCCACACCACCATCAGCACGCCGATCCATCGCCGCGGCCCCACGCGCAGCAGAATCAGGTTGCTCGGCACCTCAAACAACGCATAGCTCAGGAAAAAAAGTCCCGCGCCCGTGCCATACACCGTGTCGCTGAAACCAAGGTCGCGCCGGATAAAGAGCGCGGCATATCCAACATTCACGCGATCGAGATACGCGAACATATACAGCACGAAAAGAAAAGGAATGAGCCGCCGGGAGACACGCGCAAGCGTCCTCGCCGCCAGCTCATTCCCTGTTTCCATGCTCTATTTGCTGACTCGCAACAGCACCACTCCATGCTTGGGGAGCAGCACCGTATAGCTTCCATTCGCAGCCGTCACGTCCTTGCCCGTCCACAAATCGCGCAGCTTCGCATTCGACCCAAATCCCACATCGCTCAACTTCAGCGTGATCGGTTTCGGATCGGGCGCGCGATTGAACAGGGCCACCGCCTTCGCACCGCCAGCGAGCGGCTTCGCCCATATTTCCTTCGGCCCTTCTGCCCATACGCGATCGCCCTGCTTGCCCAGCTTGTCCTGGTCGACGGCAATCACGTCTTTGTTGGTCAGAATCGCCAGCGTCTCCGGACTCATCTTGCTCAGGTCGTTCCCCGCGAGCAGCGGCGCCGCCAGAATCACCCACAGCGTCATGTGCTGCCGGTACTCTTCGTCCGTCATGCCGCCGTTGCCCACTTCCAGCATGTCAGGATCGTTCCAGTGTCCCGGGCCCGCGTACTTCGCCAGTCCGGCCTGCGAAAATCCGATCTGCTCCATGCGATCGTAGTGATCGTTGATATCGCCCGTCGTGCGCCAGAGATTGCCGCCCACATCCGGCCCCCACTGCCACACATCGTTCCATCCATACTGGCAAAGGCTGTAGACGATCGGACGCCCGGTCGCAACCAGCGCCTTGTGCATCTTCTCGTAAGCCGCCTTCTGCATCGCGAGAGCCTTCTCGCCATGCTCGTCCCCGGTCTCTTTCTTCATGACCTGTCCAAGACCGCACAGGTCGTACTTCAGATAATCGATGCCCCACGCGGCATAGCTCTTCGCGTCCTGCTCCTCGTGTCCGTAACTGCCTTCGTATTTGGCGCAGGTCTTCGGACCCGGCGACGAGTAAATCCCCAGCTTCAGCCCCTTCGAATGCACATAGTCGGCCAGCGCCTTCATGTCGGGAAATTTGCTGTTTGTCTGGATCATGCCATTCGCATCGCGCCCCGCTTCCCACGTGTCGTCAATATTCACGTAGATGTAACCCGCATCGCGCATTCCGCTCGACACCAGCGCATCGGCGGCAGCTCGCACATCGGCATCTGTTACCTTCTCGGCAAAATGATTCCAGCTGTTCCAGCCCATCGGCGGTGTTGCCGCCAGTTGAGACGACTGCGCCATCCCCGCAGCAGAAGCCGCCAGCAAACCCAGTGAGAGCAGCCAGAGAGTGGCTACTTTTTTTTCAAACATATCTTCGTGGACTCTCCTTCCCCTCAAGCAAGATATGCCGTGATTACAGATATGTAAACGTAAACATTTAGGCGGCCGCATGCGCATTGAGAGGAAGACGCCGGAAATCCCCGGTACTCAAGCAGCTCTCGACTTCACAATTTCGAAGCGCTCTTTCAATCGCAGAAATGGAGTCTCAAAGTAGCGGTAGGACAGGGCTGAAACCAACACTGTAAGCGGAAACCCAAGGCCGAAGATGAAGAACGACAGATGGTGCTTGAAATGCAGGACATTTACCGCGAAAGCGCCCGAAAACTCCAGGCACCACACATGGTAAACATAAAGACCGTATGAGATCTTGCCCAGGTAGACCAGCCCTTTCATTCCTGCCGGTATTCTGGCTCCCATCATGCCAATAAGGAGAAGAGCGCACCCCACCCCAACGATCAGATATCCCGCATATGTCATCGCTCCCAGCGACCCGGAGAGTTTCTTGACGAAAATCTCATTTGCAACGACGAACAGGATCAGCCCCGTAAAGATCATCACAGGACGCAGGAATGCGCTGATGCGGGGAATCCTATGACTGAGACACGCGCTCACCAGCGAACCGATTGCGAAGTACTGAAGATGGGGAAGAGTATTCACCCAGATGCGTGGATTCATCACCGGGCGTGAACAAAGCCAGAGCAGAGCGATCTGGGAGGCAATCCACATGAAACACGAAACTGCGATGATTCCCTGCCTGCTGGCAAATCGGACGACGGACGGCCATACCAGGTAGTACTGCTCCTCTACTCCGATGCTCCACAGCACGATGGAGCCGTGCGGAAGATAGCCGAAAAAAAACGTGTACCAGTTTCCCGCAAGAAAGATATAGGACAACAAAGCAGCCAGAGTGATCCTCTCGCCGTAGATAACGGGAGAAAGTAAAAACCCGGCGAAGAGCACGGCAAAATAGAGCGGCCAGATGCGCAGCATTCTGCGCCTGTAAAAGGCCGACATGTTGATCGTCTGAGTTTTACTCTTCTCGCGCAGCAGCAGTTCCGTAATCAGATACGCGCTAAGGCAGAAAAAAACAGGAACGCCCATCGACGCGGCATTCTTGACACCTTCCAAAAAATGCGAAGAGTTGTCCTTCAACGGAATCGTGTGACAGAGGAAGACTAGGAGAAAAGCGATGAAACGCAATACGTCGAGTTCGGGCCGATAGAAGCGTATCTTGGTGTCGGGTGCCACCATAGTGACAGCATCCCTCACTGTTTGGTTCTGCATGGATTCTCCGGGGGGATAAAAAGAGGAAGGGAATCTGAGTATAGATGGTCCCATTTCCTAGTACCACCAGAATTTTGACCAACTCTATTCAGCTGGCAGTCATTCTGAGAAACTGCCGTTCCTTCGGGCTCCAACTGACCTAGAAGTAACGTGTAACCCGCAAAAAGTAACGTGCAATCCGTATGCCTACAGGAAGTGCCTGCATTTCAAAAATGCGACCCGCACACAGGAACCCGCGTCCAACAGCTATGCTCGCCACAGCAGCACTTGCCATGTCTCTCTTCTCGCCCGCCGTACACCCGCAGACAAAAGCTGCTGCCACTATCATCGAGCATGTGCGCGTCATCGATGGCACTGGCAAGCCTCCACTTGAAGACGCAACGGTCGTAATCGCAGGCGGAAAGATCATCTCTGTCGACCGGCAGAAAGCCGCCTCTGCTCCGAAACATGTACAGGTCATCGACGCCACCGGCAAAACGCTGATCCCCGGCATCATCAACGCCCATGGGCATCTCGCCCTCATCGAAGGCGCAAAGAACTCCGCGACGGCCTACACGGAAGAAAACGTCCTAGCCGAGTTACGTGTCTACGAGAGCTACGGTGTCACCACCATGCTCTCGCTCGGAGTGAATCGCGATCTTATCTACCCGATCCGCGCAAAACAGCAAGCCGGAGAACTCGATGGAGCGACTGTTTTCGTAGCTGACCGCGGCATCGGTGTAGCCAACGGCGCACCACCCCTGCCGGCCGCGACCGATCAGATCTACCGTCCAGCCACTGCCGACGAAGCTCGTCAGGATGTCGACGCCGCAGCCTCGCGCCAGACTAACTACATCAAAATATGGGTGGACCCCCTCGGCGGCACGAAACCCAAAATGCAGCCTGCTATCTACGAAGTGGTCATCGACGAAGCCCACCGTCATCACATCCCGGTCGCCGCGCACGTTTACGCGCTGACCGATGCCAAGGCCCTCGTTAATGCAGGCGTAGACGTGCTCGCGCACAGCGTTCGCGACACCACTGTCGATCAGCAACTCATCGACGCGATGAAACAGCACGGCACTTTCTATCTACCGACATTCACAGTCGACGAATCTTTCTTCGTCTTCGCCGATCATCCTGACTTCGCCACCAATCCGTTCCTCGATCACGCCGCCAATCCCGCCATCCAGGCCATGCTGGGTAGCGACGAGTATCGTAAGAGCGTCGAAGAAAATCCCTCTACCGCGCAGCACCGCAAAGACTTCGCCAACGATCAGGCCAATCTCAAGTTGTTACACGATGCAGACGTCAAAATCGGCTTCGGTACCGACTCCGGGGCCATGCCCACGCGCATTCCCGGTTACGCCGAGCATCGGGAACTGCAACTCATGGTCGCCGCCGGTCTCACGCCCGTCGAAGCCATCCACAGCGCCACGCAAGTCAACGCGCAGCTTCTACACATCGCAGACAAAACCGGAACCATCGAATCCGGCAAGCAAGCCGATCTGGTTCTCATCTCCGGGAATCCGGCGGCAAATATAGAGGACACGCGAAAGATCGCTCGCATCTGGCACAACGGCCGCAGCGTCAAACCAGCTGTACCGGCAAAGTAACTCTCGCCAGGTAAGGGCGGAAATTCTCACCCGCCGATCAGCACTTGCTCTGCGGCACGCAACCCCGAACGCAGCGCTGCGTGTACAGTCCCCCAGTGTCCCGTTGTATCGGTATGTTCGCCGGCAAAAAATAAAGTCCTTTCTATCGGCTCCGCCATGGCACTCGATGCATTCACCGCGCCCTTCGGAGCATAGCTGTAAGCGCCAAGAGACAGCGGGTCACGCTGCCAGTCATGCGTATGCCATCCAAGCAGCATTGCAAGCAGCCTATCCTCCGGCAAATCGAAAAACCTCGCAAGGGAACGCAATCCAGTCCGCGCAAAATCCTCGTCTGTACCCACGTCGAGCGCCCTCGGCCCCCCGACCCAGCCGGTGATCCGCGCCGCTGCATCAGGCGAGGGCGTCCACCACACGCGCGGCATCCCCTCATCGGCAAACAGAAAACTCATCTCCGCCGCACGCTCCAGCCAGAACCTCTCACGGAAGAGATAGGTGATTCGCCGCGCACTCCCCATCGCCATACGCGCAGCCGCCTGCATCGTCTGCTGCGGCTCCGGAGCAAACTGCACGCTCCCCGACTGCAACAAACCTAGAGGCAGCGTTACAACACATTGCCGCGCCAGGAAAATCGTCTGTTGAGGATCGGCAGCACGTTGAGAAGCTATCCGAACAAAACCCTTCTGCCACTCGACCGCTTTGACAGAAGTGGAGAGGCAAACCGTCCCGCCAGCCTCCTCAAACTTCTTCAGCAGAAAATCAGCCAGAGCTGAGTACCCCTTCCTGATGCGAAAAAGGCGATCCCCTTCAATCGCATCCTCTGCTTTCTGCTGCCGGGCTAAAGCAGCCGTGCCGATTCTGCGCGCATCCGCAGCATTGAAGCCTTCCACAAATGCAGTCGCACCCTGCGCCATTTCTTCGGAAATATTCTTCTGCGCAATCCACTCCGCAAAGGTCAAATCCGGCTCATCTTCCGACAGCTCTTCGAGAAGAGAAAAAGATTCGTCCTGAGAGCACTCCGTCAACGCCCCAGCCTCAAAGCACATCTGCTTGCCGTCCAGCTCCCAGCTGAGCAGCTTTGCCTCTTCGATCAGCCGCCACAACTCCGGAGGCCGTCCGTGCACAAACTCTGCGCCCAGTTCCACAGGCAGTTCACTATCCGGCGACTGAACGCTCCACACGCGCCCGCCCACGCGCTCACGCGCCTCCAGCAGCAGAACATCCTTCCCCGCCGCAGCCAGCGTCCGCGCCGCAGCCAGTCCGGCAATGCCTGCCCCGACCACCAGCACATCATAAGTTTTCGTCTGAATCATGCAGATAGGATGCGACAGCGTCGCACTATTCTTCGGTCGATTCTTTACGCACAGCTTTCTTTTTTGCGGCGCCGCGTTTCATCTCGCTCACCTGCGCCGACTCCGCCAGCTTCAAATGCTTTTCCATCACCGTGCGTGCTTCCTTGGCATTGCGCGAACGGATCGCGCGATAAATCTCGCGATGCACTTCCGCCGCCTGCTTCAGGTCTCGTGAACGCTCCACCGTTTTGCGGCGCTCGTCATAGAGCGCCGTCATGATCGTCTCCATCAATACAGCGAGAATTGGATTGCCCGAAGCCTCGGCAATCGTTCGATGAAAGCGCATGTCGTGGATCAGGTATTCCTGCGGCTCATGAAATGTGGCGTACATCTCCGTTACCTCCTCAGCCAGCGCGGTAAAGTGCTCTTCCTTGCCGCGTTCCGCCGCCATCGCCGCCAGGTGGCTTTCGAGAATCAGCCGCGCCTCGAACATCTGCCAGGGCTTGAATCCGTGCAGCGCGCCAAGCAGTGCCAGCGACGCCGTCCCCAGCGCCGGAGGTCCATCCGCCACGAACGTACCCACGCCATGCCGCACATTCAGCACGCCCATGGCCGCGAGGTGTCCAATCCCCGCCCGCAGACTCGCGCGGCTGATCTTTAGCTCCTTCGCGAACTCGCGCTCCGCCGGAATCTTGTCGCCCGGACGCAGCGTTCCGCCTTCAATCAACGAGCGAACGTGGTTGACCACCTGCATCGTCAATTGGGTTTCGGGATTGCGGTTCGTATTCTCTGTCATGCCTGCCCGTTGCCGCGTGAAACGCAGCCGCATGCAGAGATTAGCATTGCCCGCATGGATTTGCGTCGGGAGTTTTTGCTCTTGACCGAAATCCCCGGCATAAGATTAGACTATCTAGTGGTCTGACCACATGCCACCGTAACGAGGGGATAAAAAAATCATGTCATTCTGAGGGAACAGAGCGACGAACCATCCAGCGAATACAGAGAAAAAGTTTCTCGCCGTAAACCCCTCGATGAGTACGGTCGTTGGTCCGCGGTCTGCTTGAACGACCGCGAAACGAAATCACTACTACCCAGGAGCCTCCACAGTTGCCTATCCTTCATCCAGACCGGCTCTTCCCCGCTGACCCCGAGACGCGCTCGATCGCTCGCCGCCTCTACGCGTCGATCAGCGATTTGCCCATCGTCAGCCCGCACGGTCACACCGAAGCCGCATGGTTCGCGAAGAACGATCCCTTCCCCGATCCCGCACAACTCCTGATCCTGCCCGACCACTACGTCTACCGCATGCTCTATAGCCAGGGCGTCTCCATGCACGACCTCGGCATCCGCCAGGCGGGTGCCATCGACTCACGCAAAATCTGGCGTATCTTCGCCGAACACTACCATCTCTTCCGCGGCACGCCGACGCGCATGTGGCTCGACTACGAATTTGAAGTCCTCTTTGGTCTCGACCAGCGCCTCTCCGCTGAAACTGCCGATCATTCCTTCGATGTCATCGCAGAAAAATTACAGCAGCCTGAGTTTTTGCCGCGCGCTCTCTACGAGCGCTTCCGCATCGAAGTGCTCGCCACCACCGACTCTCCCCTCGACTCGCTCGAACACCACCGTGCTATTCGGGAATCGAACTGGAAAGGCCGCATCCTTCCCACCTTCCGCCCCGATTCCGTCGTCGATCCGGCATTCCACGGCTTTCGCGAGAACATAATCCGTCTCGGAGAGCAGACAGGCGAGGACACGATGACATGGCCCGGCTATCTCAACGCGCTGTGTAAATCGCGCGAACGCTTCAAGGCACTGGGTGCTACCGCAACCGATCACGGCCATCCCACCGCGAACACAGCTAACCTCGACAAGCAGGAAGCCGAAAGCCTGTTCACCGCAATCCTCTCGGCCAATTCAACAGCCGAGCAGCAGGAGCTTTTCCGCGCTCAAATGCTCACCGAAATGGCACGCATGAGCATCGACGACGGTCTTGTGATGCAGCTGCATCCGGGAAGCTTTCGCAACCACAATCAGAAGATCTTCGAGCAGTTCGGCCGCGACACCGGGGCAGACATCCCCACACGGACCGACTACGTCCACGGACTCAAGCCGCTTCTCGATCTCTTCGGCAACGAGCCGTCCTTCACCCTCATCCTCTTCACGCTCGACGAGTCCACCTACAGCCGCGAACTCGCTCCGCTCGCCGGACACTACCCCTGCCTGCGCCTCGGTCCACCCTGGTGGTTCCACGACAGCCCGGAGGGCATGCTCCGCTTCCGCGAAATGGCCACCGAAACCGCCGGCTTCTACAACACCGTCGGTTTTAACGACGACACCCGCGCCTTCCTCTCCATCCCCGCACGCCACGACGTGGCTCGCCGCGCTGACTCTGCGTATCTCGCCCGTCTCGTTGCCGAACACCGTATCGATGAAGACGAAGCCTTTGAGCTGGCGCAGGATTTAACCGTCAACCTCGTCCGCAGGGCATACCGCCTGTAGAGACTCAACGCCGTTGCGTCTTGCCCACGCAACGGCTGCACAGATATAACCAAGCGAAGCCATTTTTCGCTCACGAAAGACGTTGACATTGACTGCCTCCGGCAACTCGTCCGAACAATCAGCGCTG
The DNA here is from genome assembly GCA_015655315.1 of Terriglobales bacterium. Lineage (GTDB taxonomy): Bacteria > Acidobacteriota > Terriglobia > Terriglobales > Acidobacteriaceae > Alloacidobacterium. The sequence continues at coordinate 592 of JAATFH010000398.1, read as the reverse complement.
GAGCAACCGGGACTGGCCGACGACCCCATCTCATCCCGGCCAGCCAGGAGCCACACGCGCTGGACTGTCTGTGCCCTGCTCTTCGCCGCCACCTCCATCAACTACATGGATCGCCAGGTGCTCGGCATCCTTGCCTCCACGCTTCAGCACAGCATCGGCTGGACCGAGGCGCAATACGGCTACATCGTCAGTGCCTTTCAGTTCGCCTACGCTGTCGGCCTTATCCTCGCCGGACAAATGGTTGACCGCTTCGGCACGCGCATCGGCTATGCCGTCATCATGGGCATCTGGAGCATCGCAGCCATGTGCCACTCTCTGGCACGCTCTGCACTGGGCTTCGGCATCGCGCGCTTCTTCCTCGGCCTCGGCGAATCCGGCAACTTCCCCGCTGCCATCAAGACCACCGCCGAATGGTTCCCGCAAAGCGAGCGCTCCCTCGCCACCGGAATCTTCAACTCCGGCACCAATCTCGGAGCCATCCTCGCGCCCGCCATCGTCCCGTGGGTCACAATTCGCTATGGATGGCGCGCCTCATTCCTCATCACCGGAGCCTTCATCGCGGCGTGGATCATCTGGTGGCTCACCCACTACC
>JAATFH010000103.1 GCA_015655315.1 Terriglobales bacterium | reverse complement strand
TTTCCAATGGGCAAAGAAATTCCACTGCCGAAATTCGCCTCGACGGCACGCTCACCACGGCACCGGAGCAGGGAGAGGGCGGTACCTCGAATATCTATTACCAGGCTACGGTCGAGGCCCTGCAGGAAGTAAAGGTCCAGAACAACAGCTTTTCCGCGGAGTACGGCAACAACGGCGGCACCGTGATTGATGAGGTCATGAAGTCCGGAACGAACTCCTTTCACGGTAGCGCGTACGAGTTCAACCAGAACGCTATCTTCGATGCGCGCGATTATTTCAACAGCGGCCCGAAACCAGGCCACTCGCAGAATCAGTTTGGCGCCTCGATCGGCGGTCCGATTGTCAAAAACAAAACGTTCTTTTTCGCAGATCTTGAGACCGTCATTTCCAGCAACCCCGTGAATATCGTTGCCACCGTTCCCACGGCTGCGCAGATCGGCGGAGATTTCTCCCAGGCAATGACCTACGACCAGGATGGCAATCCGGTCCAGAACCAGATCTTTGATCCGTTCCAGATCGACCCTGACTCCTACACTCGGCCCGCGTATGCAAACAACACGATTCCTGGCTCGGAAATCGATCCGGTTGGACAGGCAATTCTCAAGTTATATCCGCAGCCCAATACCACTGGCGACGCCGTCTCGGGCGCGAACAACTATAGAAAGGTGATTATATCGACGGCAAAAACCGTGCAATTCGATGTCAAAATCGACCAGCATTTCAGCGATAAATCCACGCTCTCAGGCCGCTACAGCAACGTCTTCTCAAATGGTTCGACGCCGACGGTCTTCGGAGACGGCGAGTTCAACGACGGAACGGCGTATACGGAGCGGGTCTTCAATGATGGAGTGATCTATTCCTACACGCCGACTCCGCATACGCTGTGGACCGTCAGCGCAGGATTGGATCGTGTTTCGTCGCCCAGCACCTCGAACTATCCCAGTCCCACCTCGGTCGGCTTTCCCAGCTACCTTGAGCAGAACGGCATTGTGCGCATGCCCTCCATCATCATGCCGGAATCACCCTGGACATCGATTTACGATCAGTGTTGTGTCGACACAAAGTTCGCTCACACGTTGGTCAATTACTCGTCCAACTTCTCCTGGACAATAGGGCAACAGACACTCAAGTTCGGCGGCGAGCAGCGGCTCTTCTATAACAACTTTTTCCAGCCCAATTATCCCAACGGATACTTCAGCTTCGATCAAGATGTCACGGCACAGGTGCCCTACGATACGAATAACGGAATCCAGGGAAACTCCTTCGCCGGCCTGTTGCTGGGCTACGGAGATTCAGGAAGTATCAACGTTACGCAATCCGTTGCCGACAAGTCCAAAGAGACCGGTTTCTATGTTCAGGTTGACTGGCGTGTCAATCGGAAATTGACTCTCAACCTGGGGTTGCGCTACGAATGGAGCACCCCGTACAACGAGCGCCACAACAATTCGCAGTTCAGCGACTTCACTGGCAGCAGCGGCATTGCCATTGCCGGGTTCAGCGAAAACTTGGCGGGAACAACCATCTTCGCCACAAACCAAAAGCGAAGCGTACCAACGGATTGGAACAACGTCGCTCCTCGTTTCGGTTTTGCATATCTCGTGAATGACAAGCTGGCAATACGCGGAGGCGCCGGTATCTACTACGGGATGAGTGTCGCGAGCAATTACCAATATCCCGGCACCGCCTTTACCGCCAGCCCTGCTGTCTTCTTCACCAAGGACGGCTATTTAACGCGGTCGGCCACACTCGAGAATCCTTTCCCCACCGGCATCGAGCAACCGCAAGGGACCAAGTACGGCAAGCTCGCTGAGTGGGGACTTTCCAACGGTAATAATCTCGATACTGGCACCGCCAGGAATGCGGACATTTACCAATGGAATTTAGGGGTTCAGCAGGCGTTCCCGGGCAATGTCGTGGTCGGCATCAACTACTCGGCGAATCACAGCATACATCTTCCCTGGGGCGGTTACAGCAGTACCAACAATCGCAACTTCATTCCTTCCGCAATCCGGAAGCAACACACCAGTGAAGACTTGAACAATCTGGTGGACAATCCGTTCCAGGGCCTTTTCAGCGGACCAAACGCCATCTTCAACGAACCCGAGTCGCGCTATGGCGATGCCCAACTGCCGCTGCTCAACCTCCTGCGCCCGTATCCGCAATTTGACGGAGCCTTTCAGGGCTTGCCGCGACTCGTCGCCGCCTCCTGGTACAACGCTTTGCAGGTCGTCTTCCAAAAGCGTACAGGGCGCTATATCAATCTGGAGGGCAACTACACGTGGTCGAAGAATACTGACAACTCGTCCACCGGGTTCAATGCGTTTGTCGGCACCCTGGACAACGGAAATCCGCAAGAGTTGGACAATCTCAAGGCTGAATGGTCGGTAAGCGCGAACGATGCCACCAACCGCTTTGTACTGGCCGCGGTGCTGCAATTGCCGATAGGCCGCGGGTCCCTGATCGGCGCAAACATGAATCGCTTTTTGAATTCGCTCGTCGGTGGCTGGCAGCTTACGACCCTCACCACCTTTCAAACCGGGCAGCCGCTCGCCATCACGATGAGCAATGGCCGCATCGCAGACGGCAACCAGCGGCCGAATGTTACATGTGGCGGCAGTCAGATACTCACCACCGGCATCAGTATTCATAAGGCTGCGGAGTTTGGCATGCCTTATATCAACGCCGACTGTTTCGCCGACCCCGGCGATCAGCAGGCAGGCAGCGCACCCCGCTATTTCTCTCAGCTCCACAGTGATGGCATCCACAACACCGATCTAAGCGTGGAACGAATTTACAAGCTTGGCGATCGAGGAGGCCATGTGGAGATTCACGGAGAATGCCTGAACTGCACCAATACGGAACGCTTCGGGCTCCCAGACTACGGCTATGGGGACTCGACCTTCGGCGTTATCTCCAGTACCGCGGGCGGCGCGCTCCCCAGGAACCTGCAACTTGGCGTCAGGTACGAATTCTAATCGTTCATTCACGTACTGGTGGTGTCTGCCAGGTTTTGAAAGGCATGTGATCCAAATGATCCACCGCACGAGTAAGAGAGCACCGCTGTGTTTACTTCTCTCCGTCGCCGCGCTGTTGTCGACACCCGGAACGCTCCAGGCTCAGCAGCCCGATCGAGCCTGGTTGCAAAAGGTGCGCATCGCCGCTTACCCGCTGACCCCTAAGAATGCGGAAGAGATTGTTCAGCAGGCACAGGCCAGCGGCGTCTACGGAATCGAAGTGGATAATGACATCCCCGGCCGATACGAGAGCCTTTGGAATCCCAGCGAAAAGCTGGAGGCCATCCGGCTTGTCGCCGCTGCGGCCCATCGCGTCAACAACAAGGCATTCGTCTACATCGCGGGATTCGAATGTAGCTCCGCCCATGCGGACAGCCCGCATACCTTAGCCAAAGAGCATCCGTAGTGGTTGCAACGCAAGCTTTCCGGCGAGCCGGCTGTTTTCGATACCAAAGCCGCGTTTTGGATCGCCAAAGGGGAAGAGGATGTGTGGATCAGTCCCTATGCAGCGGATTGGCGCAAGATGTACATGGAGCGCATTCGTCAGATTGCGGCTACCGGCATCGATGGCATTTATGTCGACATCCCCTATTGGATGACTCACTTCACCGGATGGGAAGATAGCTGGGCCAGCTTCGATGACAGCACAGTCGCGGCGTTCAAGGCACAAACTGGGCTCGATGCGCGCAAGGACATCAAGGTGGGGGATACTGCTGATCCAGGCTTTCGCAAGTGGGTCGAGTTCCGCATTCAAACCATCACCGACTTTCTCGCGGAGATCCGCCGCAACGCCGTCGCTGTCAACCCGTCGATATCGCTTATTCCTGAGATCTATCCTGGTATCGAGGCGGAAGCGCCGCGGGTTGGCGCGGATGTCTACCAACTCTATCCCGTGGTCGATGCGATTGCCCATGAATACGAATTCGGCGAGAGCGAAGATCACACGGCAGCCTCGCGCACACCGCTGGATTGGTTTCAATATCAGGTTGGCATTCGCAGCTTTCGTGCCTTCGCCGGCGACAAGCCGACATGGATCCTCAACTACTCCTGGGATGGCGCGCCGCATGTGGTATCCCGGGATGCCATGCTCAATCTGGCCATGTCGGAGTTAATGGCGGGTGCGAATCTCTGGGACGCAAAAGGACACGTCATGTCCGGTTCCAATGACTTGGCGACCCGTATCGAGATCTTCAAATGGGTTGCCGCTCATGAGGATATTTTCGGTGCGCACCGCGAACCCACCGGTGAGGTTGGCGTGTACTTCTCCGACACCACGCGCAACTTCTATCCCACAGACTTTGTCGCCTCGTATCGAGGCGTGCTGCTGCTTTTGCTGCGGAATCACATCCAATTCAGGATTGTGACTCCGCGAACCGTGAATAGCTTTGATGGACAGGTGCTTATTCTCCCCGACGTCCGCGTCATGAGCGATGTTGAATCGAGTTCCATACATCGGTTTTCTGCGCACGGAGGCCAAGTGATCATGACTGGCCAATCCGATGCAAAGTTGAACGATTTAAGCAGCGCAGTTCGGTATCCTGATGCACCAGAGCGCGCGTACTTAAAAAGTGCGGAGACGGACTTCAACACTCCCGATTCCCAATGGGCGACCGATTTCCTCCGTTTCCTCCATCTATCCGAAAAGGTCGAAGTCACGGCATCACGAAACGTCGTAGCCCACGTGGCAACGATCGGCACGCGCCGGTTCATATTCCTCGCGAACTTTGATGGGCTGAAGGCCGGAGAGATAGCGACGCCGCGCACGCAAAACGATATACACATCACGTTGCAAGCGCCCGCAGGTGCGCAACTCCACATCCTTCCGTTTCTGGGAGTTGAGTCGGTCATCTCTGGAAAGCAACAGGGCAGCCAGACGCAATTCACGCTTCCAACCATCGAACGAGGCGCGATCGCATGGATCAATTAATCTCAATCTCAAAGCAGAGCCGGTGAGCGGACCCGAATTGATTCGCAAAAGATGAGGACGAACTATTTATGCAACCAGTTCCAGCATAAGAGAATGACTATATATGCTGCTGGATAAGCGATACCGTGTAGTCCCACATGATATCCGTATGTAGCACCACATTGGGCCACTATGTGTTGCTACCTAATTGTCAGAGCTCAAAACGTAGTTAGATGGAAAAAGCATCGAGGCTCTGGCGAATAAGGATGAAGATTTTGATTGTGGATGACAATGCGGCGGTAAGGCGAATCATCCGGCATGCCGTAAGCGAGATAGCGATGGAAGTCGTCGAATGTGCGGATGGAGAAGAAGTATTGCCCTTATATGAAAAGCATCATCCTGACCTCGTGCTGATGGACATCGGGATGCCAAAAGTCGATGGTATAACAGCTACCACACACCTCAAGAGCCGCTTCCCTCAAGCTAAAGTCTTCATGCTTACAGGCATTGACGATGAGAGTGTGCGGTCGCTCGCACTGGAGTCGGGAGCGTGCGGCTATGCCTTGAAGCGCAATCTTACTCAACTCGATGAAATGATCCTTCGTGCATTAGAAGATCAGCGTCCAGGCTGCAGTTAGTGCAAGCGTTGCTGGAGTGCAGTCCGATACTGAAGGGCGAAACGCGCAAGAGCATTCGCTCCCTCAAGGCCCAGTTTCCGACACATATTCGAGCGATGATTCTCAACAGTGCGATAGTGAATGGAGAGCTCATCGCCGATTTCTTTGCTGGATTTTCCATCCGCCAGGAGACCAAGTACCTTCTTCTCGGTGAACGTGAGTTTCTTAAAATCTTTGCTAAGCTGCCCGGATGAGGATGGGTTGTTCTGGCTAAACAGAATGCTAGCCATTGTAGAGCCGATATAGGTTCGTCCTTCGGAAACCGCGTGAATCGCGCTCGAAACTTCGTCCAGCTCGCTCACTTTGAGAAGATAGCCCTTCCCGCCAGCTTCCATCGCTCCCCGCATCAAGTCTTCATCGGTGTGAACCGTTATAAAGATAATGCTCGTAGCGAGGTTCTGGGTCTGGATAGATCGAGCCACGAGAAGACCACTCATTTTAGGCATGTCGATATCAAGAATCGCAACGCTCGGTCTCAAGTCCGATATATATTTGAGAGCGTCCTCTCCATTTGAGGCCTCCGCAACAATCACCAGGTCTGCGTCTTCTTCGATGATCCCCTTCAATCCCTTGCGAACTACCGGATGGTCGTCCGCAACCAGCACTGTGATCCGATCAGTCATCGCTTGCTTCCTTGTCGAGCAGAAAGACTACCTTCAGCATAGTGCCAGTACCCTCATGACTGGAAATCTTTAGGGATCCATTCAGCAGATTCGCTCGTTCCTGCATCCCGGTCAGGCCAAATCCGCCCGATCCCGAAGCCATACGTTGGGCCTCAGGGGCTGCCAGTCCTTTGCCGTTATCGCTGATGGACAGATGCAGCGCCGAGTTCTCAACCTCAGCAACAACCTCAGCAACCGTTGCGCCTGAATGTTTAATGATATTATTCACTGCTTCCTGGACGATGCGAAAGAAGTTAATCCGAAGCTCTTCAGCGAAAGCATTGTCGATGTCCTTCAACTCGACCTTAAACTCAATCCCCGTCGCGCGTGAAGCTGTCCGTACAAGTCCCTGGATAGCTCTCGATAGTCCCATGCGATCAAGCTGAAACGGGCGGAGATCATACGAGATTGCGTTTGTTTCTTCCATTGCAGATGTGGCTTCCGAGCTGATTTCCTCGATCCTCAGACGCTTTTCATCTTCGCTGGCGGCCTTGCCCTTGGACCGCAGGAGAAAGAGGGCCAAATTGTTGATGACGATGAGGCGTTGGCCGAGACTATCGTGGAGTTCTGCTGCGATGCGACGGCGCTCTGTTTCCTGGGAGGCGATTAACTGCTGTGAGAATACCTTTTGTGCGGCCTGTGCTCTCTGTAATTGGCGAACACGATAGTTCCAAAAAAAACAGACAGTCGCCAGCAGCACTAGACCGATGCTTGCGATAAACCACCACCGCTGGAAGAAAGGAGGCACAACTTCGATAGCCAGATGCTGATCGGCCTTGCTCCAGACACCGTCGCTGTTGACGGCCGCTACATGAAAAACATAATGGCCGGGAGGCAGATGCTTATAGTACGCAGTTCTTCGCCGTCCAACATACTCCCATTCCTGATCGATGCCATCGAGCTTGTATCTGAATTCGATTTGCTCCGGTTTTGAAAAGCTCAGGGCTGTATATTGGATCTCCAGATTCGATTGGCCCGGTTCCATGACAACGCGAGCTACCTGCCCGATATCAGTGTGATCGACTTCAACCGACTCGATAATCACCTGCGGGCCTTCTTTCGGGTTACCCAGTATGTCGGGATTCACAACAGCGACGCCATCCTGAGTCGGAAACCACAGAAACCCGCGCCTATCGATTGCTCCGCTGGGCCAAAGGCCTCCGTTGCATTCTATATTCAGCATGCCGTCCGCTTTGCCATAGCCAACAGACTGGATACGCGCCTTCTTCC
>JAATFH010000090.1 GCA_015655315.1 Terriglobales bacterium | reverse complement strand
TTCGCCTGCATCATGATCACACGAATGTTTCACCTACTCGTATGAAAGACATAACAGCCTCTTAGTGACTTCAGCGTGGGCGAGCAGGTTCTGAGAGTCGGTGGTCTTTGTTGTGAGGGGCCATTCACAGTACACATCCTTGCCTGCATCGATAGCCCGGCGGCTCAGGGCAGCATGTTCCGGGGCAGGCGGCAATACCACCACCAGATCAACCTCGGGGTGCTCTATCAATTGGCCGGGATCTGTAAACGCATGGCGAATCCCAAAGTTCTTTGCGAGTTCCTGCGCCTTGACCATCTCTCTGCTTGAGACTGCTGTGATCTCGTATTCAGGGAGGCTCTGCAGCGCGGGGATATGGCCATATCGCGCCCAGTTGCCGACGCCGATGAGACCGGCACGGATTCGATCCTTTGAAGTTCTTTTCATCTCTCCTCTTTGTTGATGCGCCGAATTACCGTCAGGCTTTCAACGGAAAGGACTCGCCAAACATAGGCTTCCCGCTTTTGGATTGCTCCTCGGTGGCCTCGTCCTGAATGACATCCCAGTGCTCAACAAAAATGCCATCGGCGATCCGCAGGATATCGGCGGTGACCCAGGCTGTATCGCCGAAGCCGGAGAATCGTCCATGAACGATTACATAGTTGTCGTCGGCAAGGATAAGGCCGTGTTCGTAGCGTAGCGTTGGCGGCAGACTCTTGATCAGGTCGAATAGGCCATCGCGTCCAGGACCGATGTGTGCGCTGTGCTGGATATAGTTGGGCGACCAGAACTCCTCAGCCTTTTTGTAATCGCGTTTATTGAACAACGTATCGAAGGCTTCGAGGACGAGCGCCTTATTCTGTTCCTGCTTGCTGTCGGACATAAAGTTCCTTTGCTGTTGCGAGAATCTGAAAAACTATCTCCGTTCTTTGATGATGTAAAGAACCATTTGGTTCAAAAAACGGGAGTATTTCCGAATTCCAATGGACCTACCCATGTTCAGCCATCTCTTTTTGCGGAGGCCCGGTGAGTTCCAGCCGCAGGCGCTGATTCTTGATCAGAAGCTCACAGACGAGCTTCTGTAGATTTTCGAGGCGGACTCTTATTTCCTCCCTATCTCTTTCCGGACTCATAAGAAGATGGTTCGAATACTCGTTGTCCATTTGCTGCCCTCTCGAATAACTTCGGAATCAAAGATGGACGCTTACATGCCGGGCGACGGGAGCCTGAGGTCAGCGTAGTCTTCTCCCCAACCTCTGGCTTTGCAGATTCGCCTTCTTTTGTGGAATTTGCCCATCGTCTTGAGCGAGACATGGGAACATACCGCGACACATCCGAAGAAGGTGCGCGTGCCGTGAATCGTGTTGAATCGATTACCATCTAAAGTGATCATGGGACGACCGAAGGGATTCAACCGCGAAGAAGTTCTGTTGAAGGCGATTTCTGTTTTTTGGGAAAAGGGATTCGCAGAGACTACGGTACAGGACCTCGAACGCGCGACCGGAGTGAATAAGTCCGGTCTCTATTCTGAGTTTGCGAATAAAGAAGACATCTTCCTTGCGAGCCTGCAACATTATCTCCAGACTCGTGGCGGTGACGAAATTCTTTCAGCCCAACCTTTGGGATGGGAAAACATCCGCCGTTATCTCGAGATTGGCCAGACATGTTACACAGGCAAAAGAGGATGCTTCTCCGTGAATTCGATGCGGGACGTCGCGATGCTTTCTGCTGAGGGACAGCAGATGATTTCCCGGAATAATCTCAGGCTGAAACGACTCCTGATACGGAATATCAAAGCGGAACTGCCAACTGCTAATGCAGATGTTTTGGCGGAGACGATACTGACATTTTTTTCCGGGCTCTGCATTGAGCAGAATTTGCACCCCAATAATGCAAGCGTCTCCCGGAAGATTGCAGGCTTTATGCGCTTTCTCACCCAGTCGAGGTAAACCTATCCGTCAGATGCGGCGCGGCTCTACACGCCGCCCCGGCCTTCCGCGGTTCATTCTGACCTTTGAGTTTCCGGCATTTTTCTCCATTCAATCGTGATCTGACTCGAACGATATAGAACTGCAAAAATGGTCAAAATCGCCAAGACCTATTTGTCTGTGACTTCTATTCTCGGTTCAAGAAGTCAATGGCGAGCCTGATTTCTCTGATACGACCCGTACGAGCAAGATAGCGGAAGGGTCTGCGCCGGCGAAGGAATAGTCGTCGTTCTACTCGGCCGATTTGATGGTGGGAATTTGTTTTGAACCAAATGGTTTATTATGCACATCAGAGTCTATGCGAAACATAAAAGGCCGTGTCCAGACACGATGACTATGGAAGCATCGTGCCGCAATCATGAGACGGCATCACTTTTGAGGAGTAGATTTATGAGTTTAGCCAAAGGCTGTGCAGCTCTGTCCAAAGACAGCCCACTTACCCCCTTCACATTTGCTCGTCGTGACTTGCGTGAAAATGACGTGTTGATCGAGATCCTGTACTGCGGGATCTGCCACTCTGACATACACACCATCCTCGGCGAGTGGGATGGGACGGTCTACGCGGAGGGAACCATCTACCCTTGCGTGCCGGGGCATGAGATCGTCGGTAAAGTTCAGTCAGTAGGAAGTGGCGTTTCCAAATTCAAGACTGGTGACCTGGTGGCTGTCGGCACGATGGTGGACAGCTGCAAGGAATGCAGCGCCTGCAAGCGAGGATTGGAACAACACTGCCAGCGAGGCACCACCTGGACCTACAACGCGCCAGATCGCATTACAGGTGAGAACACCTATGGCGGTTACTCCAATTCCATCGTTGTGCGTGAGGACTTCGTACTCAAGGTCAGGCATGCAGAGAAGGACCTTGCCGCCGTGGCACCCCTCCTGTGCGCGGGAATTACGATGTGGTCACCCTTGCGTCACTGGCAGGCCGGTCTCGGCAAAAAAGTGGGAATCGTTGGCATCGGCGGATTGGGCCATATGGGAATTAAGCTGGCGCACGCCCTGGGCGCTCACGTGGTTGCGTTCACGACCTCCGAAAACAAGCGACAGGACGCACTCGATCTTGGCGCGGATGAGGTCGTGGTTTCGCGCAACGCTCAAGAGATGGCAGCCCATACTGCGAGCTTCGATCTTATCGTCAACTCTGTCGCGGTCCAGCACGACCTGGATCCGTTCCTGAGCCTCCTGCAGCTTGATGGCACGATGGCGCTCGTTGGCATACCGGCCGATTCTCACCCATCGCCTTCGGTTGCCGGTCTTATTGGACTACGCCGGAGTCTCGCCGGATCGCTCGTCGGCGGCATCGCTGAGACGCAGGAATTGCTCGATTTCTGCGCGTAGCATGGAGTCGTTGCGCAGATTGAGACGACGACGGTGCAGCGGATCGAGGATGCCTTCGAACGTATGGTCCGCAGCGATATCAAGTATCGATTCGTGATTGATATGCAAACCATTCAGGAGCCACAGGAAGCGAAGCCCTCCGTTGGTCAGGAGACAGACTCGATGGTATCGGCCTGATTTAAGGTCACCATAAAACGCAATAAGAGACACCAACAATATCGACGAGGTTTGAAATGAACACAACCAAGAAACCAGGGCTTTTTACACCGGTCCAGTTCGGACCCATGCAATTGAAGCACAGGGTCGTGATGGCCCCTCTCACACGTTCTCGATCCATACAGCCCGACTCCGTCCCAGGGGAGCTGATGGCGAGTTACTATGCGCAACGCGCGTCTGATGGCGGCTTCATCATCGGAGAGGCTACCAACATCTCCATTACAAGCCGGGGTTGGCTGGGAGCACCGGGACTCTACTCCGACCAGCAGGTCGAAGGCTGGAAGAAGATCGTTAATGCGGTTCATGCCAAGGGCGGGCACATGTTCGCACAACTCTGGCACACAGGGCGGTCGTCCCACACTTCGTTGACTGGAGGCGAGGCGCCGGTTTCGGCTTCCGTCGATCCAGCCTACTGGCAGAGTTCCACACACCTCACTTCGACGACGGATGGATGGGTTCAACCATCGCCACATCGTGCGCTTTTAACACCGGAGATCGCAGGCATTGTCGAGGATTACCGCAAGGCTGCGGAGCGCGCCAAATCTGCTGAGTTTGAAGGTGTTGAACTGCATGCGGCGAACGGTTACCTCATCGATCAGTTCCTTCAGGACGGCAGCAACAAACGCACCGATGAATATGGGGGCTCTGTCGGGGAGAATACGCCACCGACCAGAATGCACAAGCCGAATGGTGTCAATGAGCTCTGTCCGAAGCAGGTTCTTGAGCAGGTAACCAACGGCGCCGGCCTGGAAGGCGCGAACCGCCTGGATGTCTCCTGCTGCGGTGGTCAGGATGACAAACCGGGCGTTGGGAAAGTCTTTACGAATCTCCACGATCGCTTCTATCCCGCCGAGGTTGGGCATCCTGATATCCATGAGCGTTATATCCGGTCGATGAGTACGGAAGGCTGTGATCGCTTCGTTGCCGTCTCCCGCTTCGGCGACGACCTGCATATCGGCCTGGGCATTTATCTCGCCAATGATTCCCGAGCGCATCAAAGGATGGTCGTCGACGACAAGTACCCGGATCCTATGTGTATCAGCCATGTGGCTTCTTCTCTCTAACTGCTTCTTTGGTTCCATCTGGACAACCAGCCAGATCTGACGATGTCTCTCGATGCTGCATATGCTACCCCGGCGGCAACCGTAATTTCGATTTCAGTCCCGTTGCCTTTCTTGCTCCAGATATTGAACTTCGCACCAATCCTCTGGGCCCGTTCACTCATTCCAGGAAGACCCAGATGGCCCGGACGTCTGCCGTCACGTAAAACACGTTCATCCATCCCCTGGCCGTTGTCCCTGATACGAAGCTGCAGAACATCTTGCTCATAAAGAACTTCCACTTCAACAGCAGTGGCTGCGGCATGTCGGAAGGCATTGTAGACAGCCTCTTTTCCGATCCGGAATAGCTCCGTTGCGCATACAGGATGCAACTGGCGTGTCTGCCCTACTACGATGACTTTGAATTCCGGCTTGCTATGACTCGCAAACTCATCAGCCGCGCGGGCAAAAGCTTCCGGCAGATCGGATGCGGCGGTCTCATCTGCACGCAAATCAAGGACGAGTTCACGACCTTCCAGCATCACGCGGTCAGATTGCTCTAATGCTTCAATAAAAATTTGCCGGGCCGGCTCATTCAGAGGAAGCTGAGCTGTCCCGGTGTTGAATCGGAGGAATAGCCCCTGAATGCCCTGAAAGGAAGTATCGTGAAGATCCCTGGCGATCCTTTCACGCTCCGCCAGGCGTGTGAACAGTGTGCTTCGAATCTGTGCTGTGAGTTGCTTCACTCGAAAGAGATAGAGTGCCGTTAAAACCAGAAGAAATATCGCAATACAGATGAGTTTGAACCATAAGCTTTGCAGGAAAGTGGGAGGCAATACGAACTCCCAGCGGGCGTTTGACTTGCTCCAGACACCATCATTGTTGCTGGCTGTCACGAGGAATGTATAGTGTCCGGGTGGCAGCCTCATATAGAACGCCTGGCGTCTTGTACCCACCTCCTGCCAGTCTTTGTCAAAGCCTTCGAGTTTGTAGCGGAATTGCACCTTTCCGGGAATGAGCAAGCTCGTTGCCGTGTAATTGATCTGAAGATTCTGGGCTCCTTCGGGAAGATTGAGCGAAGCGGGATTCTCGTAAGCATGTTGATCGACGATCACTGACGTTACGAAGGTATTTGGCGGCACGGTGTTCTTTTCAATGTGATCGGGATCGATCCAAACCACTCCCGCGCGTGCCAGAAAGAAGATACGACCGTCCGCAGTCTGGGTCACGGAGGAGGTCTGCCTTCGTACAATGGGTGTACCCGGATATCCGTCCAGTTGATTGAAGATTCTGACCTTGGCGCGATGGCTTTGTGAAATAAGCGCCGCGTGCACCTCTGCGGCATCGAGTTGCACTATTCCGACGGCGCAATTGAGCCAAATATCCCCGCCTCGTGTTTCAACAATCCCTGTTACTCCGGACAAACGGGCACCCGTATCGGAAACGATCTGCTGGAATCTACCGTTCGAGAAATAATCAAGACCCTCTGTACCGCCGATCCAGACGTGATCTCCGTGCTCTGTCATTGCCGTGATTGCACCAACATCGAGACCGCTGTCTCGACCGTAGTGACGCGTCGTGTTTTCAGCGACAATGGCAAGCCTATTCTGCGCAAAACCCATCCAGACGTGACCCAAACCGTCGGTCATCATGTTCACCGCGGTTGGATTCGAGAGATCGGGAACATCTCGAAACGGAATCCAGCTCCCATGGTCGTAACGATAAATTCCCTTCGGTCCACGGGCCGGGATAGAAACCCACAAGGCGCCAGCCCCATCCATGGTCATCGATTGCAGCACCAGATTGGCTGAAGAAGGATAATCCTGGGGTCCAGGAATCAGAGTGAGCTTGTTTCCGATGAAGCTCCAAAGTTTGCCGTCCGCATTGATCCACACCACTCCTTCTCGATCTCGAAACATGACGTGAATCTCTTTGAAAGGAGTACGGATCGGCTCCGAGCCACGTTCAGTAATACGAACCAGCATTGACTTCGCACTGAATCCAGACCCCACGAGGATGCTGTCTCCCTCATTCACAATGGAAAGCCTCAACATGTCAGAGGATAAGTTCGTCGTCGTGAAGACGGACCTTCTGAACTGGTCAAGTCCCCTGGGAGTGATGGCCCAAACGCTCCCTTCGCGATCCTGCATGAGTTCGTAGACAAAATCATCCGACAAGCCATCTTCTTTGTGAAATCTTTGGGCTGTGGAGGATGGCAGGAACGCCGAGCGGGCAGCCTGTCCGTCGATGCGCCATATACCGTCATGAGCGCCGAACCAGAGAGAGCCGTCCACTGTGTCGGTGAGAGCTGCGATATTCTCCCGGATCATGCTTTGCCCTTCGGTCCAGCCATCTCGATCAGAACGACGCAGTTGAATAAGACCTACACCGTCGACGGCGGCCCAACCTCTTCCGTCACGCGCGATATCCACTTTGCCTGTACGTATGCCGGTAGCTCGAAACTGCTTAAAACCTCGCGGAAGAACGTAGTAACGCTTACCGTCATCGACCCAGAGAGTTCCTTCAGGATCAACACGCAAGTGGACCACCTGCTCGAACAAAAAGCCCCAACTCTGATCTATCCGCCCCCACCGGCTGCCATCGAAGCGCATCAATCCGATCGAACTGGCTCCCCACATATTGCCGTCCTGATCCTGCACCAAGGCGTAAATGGCTTGAGCAAAATCCTGTGTCGGGGGATAGTTCGCAATGGCATTGGTCCTGATAAAACTTGCTCCGCCAAATCGATAGGCGATCCACAACCCACCATCTGCGGTCGCGGTTAAGGCGGTGATCGCTCCATCATTCACCAGGCTCTGTCCAGGAGGAGGGTGATACTTTACAAATTCCACGCCGTCGAATCGATACAGTCCCGTCTCCGAAGCCAACCAGAGAAAACCATCGGAAGTCTGCGTGATGTGAACGAGGCCAGCTGGTACGCCCTCTCGAAATGTCCATGCGGTATGGTATTGATCGCCGAATGAAGTGCTTCTGGCTGCATAGTCTTGTGCTACGGCATGTCCGTTGAGAAGACACGGACCGGCCATAGCAACGGCAAGCGTCACCGTCCGCCAGCTACGGACTCGGCGAGAGCTGATCATCTGGTCGTGCCATTCTCAAAAGTGCGAATGCACAGATTCTACGCTGGTCATCCGGACTGCCCACCCCCTCGAAAGGGCTAACCAATGGCATCTCTTACGAGCTTTTCCATCACTGCAAATCGGCAGTAGAGTTTGTAGGTGCAAAGACTCTTTTCAATATTTCCCGCCGGCGCGGCTGGTCTTGCACTGCTGTGCCTTCGAGTCGGAGCCTCCGTCATGCTCCTGCTGGTTGTTATGGCAAGCAGCACAAATAGCTCTGGATGGATACCTGTAGCTTGTTCGGTGGTGGCGTTCTGCCTTTGTCTGGGCGCACTCACGCCTTTCACATGTGTCCTCGGTTGTGTCATGGAGCTTTCCTGCTTTTCCGGACTTTCCTGGATCGCGATCGCCCATCAATCGTTCCTCATACTCGCGACAGCTACAGTCGCGGTTTTGGGTCCCGGGGCTTACTCCCTCGATGCTCGATTGTTCGGACGACGCGTTATCAGGCGATGAAACTGAAGACCACATAGCTCCAAAGATCCTCGTCTCGCATCCTCATTGCGGTCTATTCCAAGGCCGATCCCTCTTCATGGAGCCCTTGCACATACAGCTTAAGTACCGCTTATCCTGACGTGGTGGGCAACTAGAAGACACTACAGCTTGGATGAGGGGGACGATGAAGAACGACATTTTGACCAGGAGTGAAGCTGCAAGAGTCTTCAGCAAGATATCCATACATCTGCTTCCTCTCCTCCTCCTGGGTTATGGGCTTGCCTTTATGGACCGGGTCTGCATCAGCTTTGCTGCGCTCGACATGAAAAAGGAACTTCACTTTAGTGACGCGGTTTATGGAATTGGGGCCGGGGCCTTCTTTTTGAGTTATGCCCTCTGTGAGATACCCTCCAATCTCGCGCTCCATTCCATCGGTGCCAGGCGCTGGCTGGCGCGAATCATGATCACCTGGGGACTGACGACCATGTTGATGGTGATCGTCCGAACGCCTCTTCAGTTTTATGGATTGCGCTTCGTATTGGGCGCCGCTGAGGCCGGTTTCTTCCCAGGTGTTCTGCTTTATCTGACACAGTGGTTTCCAGAACAGCGGCGGGCTGGGCCGATCAGTCTTTTCTACCTTGCCCTTCCAATTAGCTCTATTGTCATGGGCGCGTCAGCAGGTCCCTTACTCGGCCTGAACGGTTGGTTTGGGATATCGGTGTGGCAATGGCTTTTCCTTGCGAACGGATTCCCTGCTGTAGTTCTCGGGCTATATTTTCTTTTTCGCCTGCCGGATTCGCCCCATGAAGCCAGATCGCTTACGGAAGCAGAGCGGGTTGAATTACTTCAGGAGTTGCGCTCGGATGGTGTTCTAGGGAAATTGGATCGAGGCTCAATATTCTCGGTCTTTAGAAATCTACGAGTGTGGCAGTTTGGCATCAGCTTTTTGCTGATACTTGGGTCCGCCTATGCTTTCGTCTTTTCAGCACCCGATATGTTGCATCAGAAAACTGGTGTCAGCATCTCCAGCACGGGTTTGATCCTCGCTGCGTTCAACGCGCTGGGGGCGATTGCGATGGTGCTGAATGGAAAGAGCTCCGATCGCAAGA
>JAATFH010000184.1 GCA_015655315.1 Terriglobales bacterium | reverse complement strand
GCGACGCCGGTACCGTCGAGTTCATGCCGCGCATGGAAGGCACCACCCTGCACGCCATTCTCGCTCCCGGCAAGAAAGAAATACCCAGGAAGCCAGCCGCGCCGAAACCGGCACCCGCTGCTGCCCCGACAAGCCAGACATCATCCGCACAATCTTAGAAATCCCATCCTGATCGCCGGGCGAACAGGATGGGAGGCTGCGTCTTACCGCGAATAATTCTGCGCGTAGGTGTCTCTGGGCAAACCTTCCTCAACGGCCTTGTTCCGCATGCGAAATGCGGAGGCCCGGTCCGTGGCTGCGCCCAGCGTCACCAGATAAGGCGCGCCCGAGCCTTTCGGCGAAAACACGCCCGCCTGCAGGTCAGGATGTTTTTCGTTGATGCTCTGCGCTTTGTGCTCCGCCTGATCTGCGCGGTTGTAGGTGAAGGCCACGACGCGCCACGCACCGGCTGTAGAAGCGGCGGGCGGAATAGTTCTTGACGCCGGGGCTGCCTTCGGCTTCGCGGCAGTCATGGCCACAGCTGCCGATGATTGGACAGGCTGCGCCGGAGCGACCGGAGCAGCGCTCTTTACCGGCGCATCCGGCGTGGAGGGTGACGGGCGCAACAGCGCGCGCACCACGAATCCTGCAATGAGAAGCAGTACGAGAAAGCCGCCGATGATCAACGGCAGGCTTTTGGGCATCGCTCGCGATGCGCCCTGGCGCCGGACAGCTTCCTCTGCCTCCTCCGACCCGGCTTTCGTTACCGGCACAGAGGTTCTGACCGGGGGAACAGGAACGCGTGATTCCTTCTGCACCGGCGCAGGTACAGACTGAACTGACGCAGGGGCGGGAGCTGACGCTGGCGGGCGCAGCAGTGCGGCAATCTCGTCCAGCGTGGCGTGCCCGGTCAACGTCCGGCGCATAATCTGCACAAACGGCGGGGGCAGCAATTGCAGCGACGGATCATTGGCATCGGTTCCGCTCTTCAGTGGCTTTTGTGTCAGACACTGATACAGAAGGTTTCCCAGATCGCGTACGTCCTTGGCGGCGTAGGACTCGAAAGAGGCATCCGGCGGAACCAGTTGCAGGTAGTCGCTGCGCAACTTGATGATGTCGCCCGCTGCCAGTACGCTTGCAGCTTCCAGCCGTCCGCAGACCAGCCGCTCCTTGTGAATCGCCTGCAGCGCATTCACCAGGCTTTCGGCAACCTGCTTCGTCTCATCCGCCGAGAGAGCGCGTGCGCGCAAGCCGTCTTCAAGGGTTTCTTCGGTGTATTCCATCACGGCGTACACCAGCGGCGTGCCGTGCAGTTGAGTCGTTCCCACCGCTGAAATTGCGGCCACATTCACATTGCTGATTTTCGCAGCCACGCGCAGCCGGTCGAGCAGCATGGATTCGTCATTCAGCGATTCGATCAGGCTGACAATTGCTGCCGTCTCATCAAACCTTGTTTCAAACCATCCGCACCTGCCCTCGGAACGTACCAGCTTGCCCAGCGGATAGCGGCCTTCTACAACTTCGGATTCAAAATCACTCCACAAAACGGCAATCTCTTTCTGTAAGAAAATTTGCGTTGCTGCTAGCAGGCGTGGCCGTGCGTGGGCACGCTTCGGTACCCTCACGCAAACGGCTGATTCAGGCAGGAAACAGAAGAGAAAAGGTTGCGTTATGCAACCGAGCTTTCAGGCGCTGGCGCTGTCGTAAGTCTGGGAGCCGCGCTTGCCCGTGCCAGCAACAGCATACCTTCCTGGGCAAGTTCACGCGCCATCTTGCGCAGTTCATGCGGCCGCTCGTTATGAATGTTGGTGAGCTGAAAGAGCGCCGCAGCCGCTTTCAGTTTGGCCACGCCTTCAAATGCTACCGTGCCCGCGCCATCTGCGGCCTGCACTACATTATCCACGGTGACTTTGAAGACGTCATCTCCTTCGATGACGAAGGCTACAAGGTATTTTTCCGGCGCTGGTGTGTAAGGGGGTAGAGTCGCCATTGTCACAGATCCTTCGAGTAGGGAAATTGATAGATACTACGATGCACGCCGCGTAAAAAAAGCACAGACCGCTAGTACCTTTCATCGTTAGTAGAGAACAGATGATGAGCAAAATGCCAACGCGATCGGGTATTTTTCCTGTATCAGTTTGATTCCTCCCTGGAAATCAGGCCATTGCATTCATGGCGCGCGCACGAATTCCAGCTGCCGCGAGTTGCCGGCGTGCTGTGTGTAGGTATTCTCGACCTGCACCTGAAGCTTCCCGGCTCCTCCTGCAGAGATCGTTAATGTCGCAACACGGCCTTGCTGCTGGCCGCCCGCGTCATTCAACAGGCTCCATGTAGCTTTGGCTTTTTGCCCATCGAAGGCTGCATGCTGCGTGCCCCAGTCGCAGTTGGCAGGACGGCACAGCCCCCAGGCGTGGATCGTCAGCTGATTGCGGCTGCCGGTGATGGCGAGTTGCGCGACCGCGCCGTGTTCCGAGGCTGCGGGGTTCGTCCACTGGCCATTGAGCGGGGTGGCGGCTCCGTCATCCGGCGATGGGGCTGGATGGCGAAGCGCAAAAAAGACGACCAGCGCGATGACGATCACGGCAAACGCGGCCAGCCCGAGAACCATCGGGGTATTGGATTGCGTCCGCGCAGGCGCGGCCTCCGGTTCCGCGTGAGGCGGAGGCATCTGCACAGGCAGCGTGGCATGAACTGGATCGGCTTCAGTTGCCTTGGTCGCGTGCACATACTGCGCCAGCGCCTGAATCAGCAGTTGCACATCGGAATTCCAACGCGCGTGCGTAATCTCCACGCTGTTCCGGTAGGCCAGGTCTTTCAGGTTGTCCGGCAGTTGCTCGGGGCGCGGCATTCCCGCATCATGAACCAGGACTGGGATAACCGGGATGTTGCGCGCCAGCGCCGAGGCAAGTTCGAGCCGCACATAGTCGTTCGTGTTATCGAGCCGCCGCTGACCGCCTTCTTCCGCGATCGTTGCCCAGGTTGGACCAATGACCGCGAGCAGCACGCCGCAGCAGGACACATTGTCGTCGATGGCTTTACGAAAATCGATTCCCGGATCGATTCCCGCGACATCCATAAAGACGGCATCATTGCCGAAAGCCCGCACCAGATCGTCGAAGAGCCGTCCGGTTTCGCCCTCTGAATCCTCCCGGCGATAGCTGATGAAAATGGCGTGCGCCACAGATTTCCTCCCGTTTTCTACGAGAGGACAGAATAGGCGGTGAACGATGACAGAGCAAGACGATATCTGTTACCGGTGCGGCGTGTGATTTTCCGAAGGCCGGAAACTTATTCCTCTGTGTCTGCAAGGCGCGACTCGTCGAGGTCCAGCTCACGTTCGATGCGGCGTAAAACTGCGTCGTTAATGCGGCCCTCGTTGCGCAGCCGGATCGCTGTGTCTCGCTCCACGCGCAGCGTCTCCAACGACAGCTCAACGTAGTGGTTATGATCGGTCGCAGCCTCCGGGTTGTTCAGCTGAAGGCTTGCCAGGCGCTGGCGGTAATGTTGGGCCAGGTCTTCATAGAGTTCAGTCGACGCATAGCTGACCCTGCCCTTCGCGCTTTCCAGATGCGTCACGGCGGCCGTCGTCACGATGCGTCGTGCCTCCAGCTCTTCGCAGTCCGGTCCGGCCTCCCCAGCTAATCCCAGGGCGCGGATAATTGGAGGCAGCGTGAGCCCCTGCACCACCAGCGTGACCAGAATGACGCAGAATGTCAGACATACGATCAGGTCTCGATGGGGAAACGGAGAGCCATCCATCAGTGCTGTCGGCAGCGCGATAGCGGCAGCAAGAGAGACGACCCCGCGCATGCCGGTCCATCCAATCACAAAGACCTGACGGGCCTCCGGGGGCCTCTCATTCTGGTGAGAAAATCGCGTGCGGATGAGATAGGCGAGACGCGCTCCCGGGAAGACCCAGACCAGCCGTATCAGGATAAGCAGCACGCTGAAAATTGCTCCGTATAAAAGCATGGTCGTGACACTGTACCCGCGAACCGAGGCGCGAATCTCAGGAAACTGAAGCCCGATGAGAACGAAAACCACTCCGTTCAAAATGTATGTCAACGACTGCCACACCGACATCACTCTCATGCGAACGGAAGGCGAGAAGAGGCGTGCGCTGCGGCCGGTGAGAAACAATCCGCAGGTAACGACCGCCAGCACGCCCGAAGCATGCACGGCCTGCGCGGCCAGATAGGCGACGTACGGAATGAGGATGCTGATCGTGATTTCAATCGAGGCATCGTCGATACGCCGTTCGAACCGGTCGATGATCCAGCCGATCGCCAGCCCGATCGCGACCCCGCCGGCAACGAGCCATACCAGCGTCAGGATTCCGCCGGAAATCGTAGGGATACGTCTGTGAACGAGAAAATCGGTCGCGAATTGGAGGGCGAGCAGGCCCGTCGCATCGTTGATCAGGCTTTCCCCTTCGAGGATGTCGACGATACGCCCAGGTAATCCGACGCGGCGCGCGATGGAAGTTGCGGCGATTGCATCCGTGGGGGCGACAATTGCCCCGAGCACCAGGCCGAGACGCCAATCAAAGCCGGGGAAGACGTGAGGCGCCGCCAGGGCAACTCCAATGACGGTAGATACTACAAGCCCAAAAGCGAGAAGCGAGATGCTGGCGATGTTGTAGCGGAAGTCGCGCCAGGAGGTGTTCCAGGCGGACGAGTAAAGCAGAGGCGGCAGAACGATTAAAAAGATGAGGTCAGGGTTGAGAGTGATGTCGGGAACCACGGGGATAAAGCTGAGCAGCAGTCCCCCAATGACCATGACAATCGGGTACGGAGTTCCCAGCTTTCGGGCGAGGATTCCGAAAACGACGATGAAGAAAAGCAGCAATAGAAAAACAATTTCGAAGGTTCCGATTTCGCTCATGCATCGTGCCCCATTCCGCGTGGCATCCGGAGAATCCGATATGATTTTCCTGTACCAGAGCATACTTCACTCGGCCCCGCTCGCCTCCCGGTGGCGGGAAAGTCCTGAATCCCGTATACTGGGTGATGTTGTACCTACTGTTTTTCTGAGCAGGATAACCATGCCCAAATTAAAAACACACAGGGGCGCGGCAAAGCGCTTCAAGAAGACTGGCACCGGCAAAATCAAGCGCGGCCAGTCCAAGATGCGCCACATCCTCACGTCGAAGGAAACCAAGACCAAGCGTAAGTTAGCACACACCGCTTATGTCTCGGACGCCGACTACGCGAAGGTTGCCCGCATGATTCCTTACGCCTGATCTGTACTGCGGCTGACAAGCCGCAATGCAAGGTCCCCCGGTAAAGCGTTCCGGTTGGGGCTCCGGCCTGAAGAGGCCGAGCGATTCAGGATTGAAAGCGAGTGAAGAGGTTAAAGCCGGGATCTCCCGAGCCTCCTGCCTCCAGCCGCATAACGAAAGACGCAAAAGGAGAACCAAGGCAAT
>JAATFH010000094.1 GCA_015655315.1 Terriglobales bacterium | reverse complement strand
GTTCGTCTCCTCCGCAGCAAGGGACATGTGGTGGGCTTCATGGGAGACGGAATCAACGACGCTCCGGCACTCCATGCCGCGGACATCGGCATCTCGGTGGATACAGCCGTGGATATCGCCAAGGAGTCTGCGGATCTGATTCTACTGGAAAAAGACCTGATGGTGCTCGAACAGGGCGTCATGGAAGGTCGAAAGGTCTTCGCGAACATCCTCAAGTACATCCGTATGGGAGCGAGTTCCAACTTCGGAAATATGTTTAGCGTTCTGGGAGCGAGCGCCTTTTTACCATTCATCCCCATGGCGTCGATTCAGATATTGACGAATAACATGCTGTATGACCTCTCCCAAGTACCGATCCCGACGGACGACGTAGACGAAGAACTGATAGCGCGGCCACGGCCCTGGGATGTCGGAGAGATCAAGAGGTTCACTCTCTGCGTTGGGCCCGTCAGTTCGATCTTCGACTACACCACTTTCTTTGTGATGCTCTATGTGTTCAAGTGCTGGAATCCGTCCCGGGCACCGTTATTTCAGACCGGCTGGTTCGTCGAGTCGCTGATGACGCAGACACTGATCAGCCATATCATTCGCACGAACAAGATTCCTTTCCTGCAGAGCCGAGCAAGCTGGTCTCTCATCCTGACGACAGTAGGCATCATGGCCTTCGGAGCGTGGCTTCCGTACTCTCCATTGTTCTCCCCGCTTGGCCTCGTGCATCTTCCCGGGCTTTACTGGCCGATTCTGCTCGTCACGCTGCTTGCCTACTCGTGCCTTACTCAGGGGATGAAGACATGGTTGCTACGGAAGAAGTGGATCTAGACCCTGATCCACTGGCTGTCATTCGGGGCAAAAGCCGTGGCCCGGGGATCTTGTCGTCTATGTCGACTAGACAACATGTTATTCTCCCGCCATAGGCCATTAGCGACCCCGGTTCGAATCAGCATGAAACCTTTCCGATGAGGGAACGAGACAAGGCCTTATTTGATCCGGCCGTATTCCTGTCGAAGGCGAGCCTCGGACGGAAGATTGTTGACGTGAAGGCAAATGGAACCTTCTGCACGCAGGGGAGCCCGGCGACACGATCTTCTATCTTCAGGCTGGGCGGCGCAAAGCTAACGGTTGTCTCAAGAGAGGGCAAGGAAGCCACAATCGCCATAGTCACTCAGGTGATTTTTTGGAGAGGAATCGATTGCATCGGTGCGGGGACGGCGCCTAACAACTGCGACCGCATGCACGAGGAACATGCATTCTCCGATCTGTTCCTGAAGTTCCTACTGACCCGCAGTATGCGCACGCAGGCCGATCTCGTCGATCAACTTTTCAACAACAGCGAAAAGCGTCTGGCCAGGATACTCTTGCTCAAACCTTCCAGGGTCGACATTCAACTTCCTGCGAGCGTCTACGGAGAACGATAGACCACCTCAGACTCGGCGGTAGCTTATTCGCCCCCGGAGACAATGAGCGTCTCGCCCGTGATCCAACGTCCGTCTTCCGATGCGAGGAAGACAACGGGAGGCCCGATATCGTCCGGCACTCCGATGCGGCCAAGTGGTGTTAGTTCCACATTATGCTTCTCCATGGGGCTATCGGCGAGACCCGCCGAAACAAATCCTTCCGTCATGACAACTCCTGGATTTACCGAATTCACCCGGATCTTGCGTGGTCCTAGTTCCTTCGCCAGCGACTTTGTGATTGCGTCTACAGCAGCTTTGCTGGCTGCGGAGACGGAGGATCCCGCAGGAGCTACAGTGCTTACGCGAGAGCCAATATTCACAACGCTCCCACCGGTTTCGGGGAAAAGAGGCAGAGCAGCTTGGGTCGTGAGCAGCAAGCCGAGCACATTAAGTTTGAATTCGCGATGCCACGCTTCCGCGGTAACGGACTCCAACGGACCAAAGGCGTATATGCCGGCGTTGTTAACGAGAATATCGACCCGGCCATATGTCCGCTTGGTCTCGTTGAAGTTTGGCAATCCCTGGCTCAGTCGATACGTCAGCCCCCACCGCAATTGCATTCCCGCCCGTTGTCACAATCTCACTGACCACTTGGTCCGCGCCTTGCTGGCTGGTGAGGTAATTCACCACAACGGAGGCACCTTCGGCAGCGAGATGTCGTGCAACAGCCGCTCCAATCCCCTTCGACGCCCCAGTTACTACCGCCACTTTGTTCGTCAACTTCTTCACATTGACCGCCTTCAACTATTGAAGTCACGAGAACCACGGTACACACTCATGACTTGAATAGCAAGCCTTCACAATAGGAAGGCACAGGGGATACACTGAAAACAACAAGATTACACCTCTCCGAAGGGCCTATAGCATCAGTCAGTTAGACCGCATTACGGGTGTGAGATGGTCTTTGAAGCAAGGCAACACAAGTAAGGTTTGGGTTTATCGACTGCCGGGGGAAAAGAAGGCATGGGCAAAGAAGAAATTTGCGACAGCGTTTGCGAGATCTCTCGCGCGCTTTCAGTGGTTGGAGATCGTTGGACACTGCTGATTATGCGCGAACTGACTTTAGGCATGCGCAAGTTTGAAGAGATCCAAGCGCTGACTGGCATGTCGTCCCATCTGCTTTCCAACCGACTGAAACGCATGGAGGAAGAGGGTCTGCTGGAGCGAAAGCAATACAGCGATCACCCTCTTCGGTATGAATATCATGCGACCCCCAAAGGCAAGGCACTCGACGGTGTCACGCTGGCTCTCCGCGCTTGGATATTAAGATTCGGCGACTACGGACCCGGCGATGAGCCAGCATTCAAGATCACTTACAAGAAAACGGGCGAAGTCATCGACGCCAATTGGCAGCCACCGCGAAGCAAAAAGCCATTTACCTTCGACGATGTCGACGGTTCGCTGAGCGAAGCCTTCACGCAGGAGCGAGAGGCCAGGCGGGCCGCGTTTCAAGCAAGCAAACGTCGTTCGACAGTCGTACCGGCGAGTAGCCCCGCTACAGTGAAAGGTAAAGCAAATAAATCAACGACATTGAAAGACAAGAAGCAGGCCAAGAGACAGCCAAACTGAGGCCACAGCCGGCTGACAATCGGTACTGGGGAAAGTTTTGCACTTGACATCGGGGCTTTGTGCCTTCATTATTTGAAGGCACCAGAAAGAACCCAATACCCGGGAGACTCCCCATGAGTACAGCAGGGTATTGCCGGTGCGCCGGGAAGGAATGTGTTCCTGTTTGGTTACCGATTGTTATGGTACTACCGCACTGCATAACAGAGGTATTATGCGACACATTGTTTTCGACGGCTCGGCGGTTCAACGGACAGAGCCATTCTGTTTAGTGGCATCCGATTCCTTGTGAACTGGGTCCACAATTTTCTTCCCACGGAGTGTGTTATGGCAAAGAGCAAGGATCACGAAGTAGTTTCATCATTGGGTTAGCCGCACAGAGCGCTTCTGTTTGAACTCAAGGGCGAGCAGACCGCCGAAGATGGTAACGCGGCGACGGTCACGACTGAGCTATTCGCTGCGCTCAGTCTGGAGGAAGTTATCGCCTATGTGCGTCGGCGTCAGCAGAGCACGGAGATTCTGGAGTTGAAGGTTCTCGGCAAAGTGCAGGCCAGCTCAGAACATTTGGCGTAGCGTCCAGTCCGTGGATTAGCTCAGGTGAGGGTGCGTGCTCTTAATCCACGCTTCGACCAGAGTGCTGAACTCCTGAGCGCGTTGGAGAAGTTCAGCCGCTTCGGTGGCCGTGGCAATCTGTACTCCGGTGTAGTCGATCACGTTCCGCTTGCGTCTGCACCCATCGAAGAACAGCACCAGTTTGTCGGCTTGTTTCCCAAGGGCGAATCCGGCGCACTCGAAACTGAGAGCATGCTGCCCAGGAACTGCGGCCACACGGTAGCCCGCGCAGGCCATTGCCATTCTCGCCACTTGCAAGGCCGCGTTATACGCAGTTGCGAATCGGCGATCCTCGGAAAGCGCCGGAAGAGCTGCGTCAGCCAGATTCCGCTTGACGACAGTACGGAGCTCATCGAGTTCCTGTTTGCTCGATTGGTGCGTGTGAATCTTCCGCGCCGCGAGCAATGCTTTCCAACTCATTCTCGGTCCCTACCAGCATTATTTTCTTATTTTTCATGACCGTCCGCAAAAAGTGATTCTTCTCCGTAACCTTCTTTGCAAACTCGTCCAAAGAGAAAACGGTCGGGTTGACCTGTCGCCCGACAGCCGTTTCCACCGCCCGCAACCTCGGACTCAACTCCATCGTGCTTACATTGCCCAGCAGCATCACGTCCACGTCGCTCTCGGCCCCCTCTTCGCCACGGGCGAGCGACCCATAGATAAAGGCAATCTTCAATCCTTTCGTGCGCTTAACCGCGTCTAGGAGCATGGGGACGATGCCGCTGGTCTTTTCAACCAGTCCGCGCAGCTCTGGAAAGATCGAAGAGTCTTCATTGGCCTGAACGTAGCTTCTACGGCCATCCACACGCTTCTTGAGGATGCCGACGCGGATGAGCGCATCCACCTCTCGTTGCAGAGACGAGGGGCCGGTTCCGAGCGAAGCTGCCAGCTCGCTCAGATACCATTCCTTGTCAGGCCGAAGGAACAAGGTGGTCAAGACACTTTGCCGGGTCGGACTGATCAGCGCCGCGAGAGTGGAATCTTTACGCATATTGCGTATATTATTAGGCATATTGCGTAATAAATCAAGCCCGCGTTTGACGCCGTTCATCATCCCAATTTGCGACGCAGTGCGTCGCAAATTGAAAACGCTTTATACGATCTATCAAGGTGTCCGTTCGGGATACCGAGTGGAAAGTTTTTCCACGTTTTGTGCTTACCACACGCCCTACGCTTTTCGTCTGGCGCTTCTGGCGCAACATGGTGGCCTATGGAACATTCAGTCGTGCTTACGTCCGAACCATTCGTCAATGCTGAACGTGCAGCCCAGTTTCTCGATATGCCGAGAAAAACCTCTTAGGGCTCGCCCGTCGGGGGAAGCTGCCCGCGCACGGAATCCCCGGCAAAGGGAGGAAACGCGCTTGGCGCTTCCGTATCTCTGAACTCGATCTCTGGATGCGAACAGAGGTAACATCAGGTAGCGACCAGGGCCTTTCATCAGAAAGGAAATACCGATGAAAAGGCCTCGTTATCAATTTGGAAGCCTGTACACCGAGTCACGTAAAAGTGGCCCCGATGTGTGGGTCTATCGCTGGCGCGAAACAAATCTCGAAGGGCGCCGCCAGTTGCGCAAACAGATCCTGGGTACCGTTCAGGAGATTCCGACTCAGGACGATGGGCTCCGGGCGGCGGAGACGTATCGCCTCAGCGCCAACCGCAACACGGGCGACCATACCGGAACGCCCCCAACCCTTCGCAACCTCATCGAGCATTACAAGTTGAAGGAAATGCCGATGGACAACCACGAGGGCAAGAGAAGGTCTACGAAGTTGAATTACCTCAGCAATCTCGATAACCATATCCTGCCGCGATGGGGTGAGCATCACCCTGCTCGCATCGCGTCTCGAGATTGAGGAGTGGATCAAGTCGCTTCGGCTCGCTCCGGCGAGCCGGGCGAAGGTGCGCAACGTGTTCAGCATGATCTTCCGTCATGGCATTCGTTGTGGATGGCTCGACAAGAACCCGGTGGCGATGGTGCGGGTCAGCTCGAAGCGTCTACGCAGGCCTGATGTGCTGACCGCCGAGGAGTTCCGGCTTTTGCTGGCCGCGCTCCCCGAACGGGAACGGCTCATGGGCATGATCTGCGCCACCACGGGTATGAGGATCGGAGAGGTGCTGGGATTGAGGTGGTAGGATATTCACTTCGCTACGGGCACGGCAGACGATCTCCGCTCCTTTTCCGATGGAGCCATCGGCCCATGCAAGACTGAGATCTCCGAGCAGCCTGTACCTCTTGATGACATTCTTATCGAGGGTCTGCGGGCATGGCATCCGGTCTGGGGCTATCCGAAGCCAGAGGACTGGGTCTTCGCCAGCGACTACAACTTCGGGAAAACTCCACTCTGGCCGGACAGCCTTCGCGTGAAGGTACTCCAGCCCACAGCCCGGAAGGTCGGTATCGCCAAGAAGATTGGCTGGCACACTTTCCGGCGGACCTACAGCTCGTTGCTGGCTGCAACGGGCGACGACGTGAAGGTAGTGCAGGAACTGATGCGCCATGCAAGATCAGCACAACGATGGAGGTCTACGCGCAGGCGGGCATGGAAAAGAAACGTGCCGCGCAGCGCCGGGCGGTCGATGTGCTGATGGATCGGAAACCGAAGGACGCTGCCGACGAGGAGGCAAAACTGGAAAGTTGCCAGATTGTTCCTGCGAGCCGGCTAAAGTTCCCGGAAGTTACGGCTTAAGTTATTGAGATGATTTGGTGGACCATCGGGATCGAACCGATGAC
>JAATFH010000319.1 GCA_015655315.1 Terriglobales bacterium | reverse complement strand
GCGGCCCAAGAGTCTGTCCCATCCCGGAAATTCGCTGCAGCGTGTGCTGAGCAGCAGCCCCGAACGCTCGCGCGGCACGCTCATCCAGTTCGCGCTCCCGTAGACCCGTGACAGAGATACAAAGATGCTCGAAGGCATCGCGCATGGCTTTGCGAAAGAACTCGCCCTCAGCGGTATGGATAAGAGCATGCGAGGACAGAATGTCAGGAAGGACCGGTAATGTGCGCCCGGAAGCAAGAAGCATCGCGCAGTCAGCGACCCCGTAGTGACGACTACGCAACTCATCCCGCCATGCAGCGATGGACGCCTGTGCCATCAGCTCTGAAGCCGCCGCGCAATCCGTGAGGTGTTTTTCCGCTGCTTCAATCGTCAATTGTCCGGCAAAGTGATACGGCTGCTTTGTGCCAACCCTGGAAGAATCCATGATGACGATACGTTTCCGGTCAACGATCTCCGGAGTCCCGGCATCACCCGATACGGCCACCAGTACGCTCCAGCCCGAATGCACTCGAACGCCGATGGCCGCCGGTTTCATCGACAGCTCATCTACGGAGTCTTGACCGTATCGCCTGTTTGAGGCTTTCCTGTTCCGCTGAAGCTTCCGACGGCGGACGTAGCATCCACACTGGTCACCGTAAGCTGGCCCACCGGGTTTTCAATGGACCGCAGCGGCTTGCCGGTAGTCGGATCTTTCACGACGCGGACGACTCGCGAAACGGCCAGTTTGTCGCCAACCTTGACGCCTGCCTGGCTGCCGACATTGATGATGACGTCAGCCGTCGAAGCATCCGCCACTAAGCCCGCCACGCTGACGGTCGGCGCAACAATCGTCGGCAGCTTGGCGCTGTCCGCATCCAGATTCGTCGCCAGCTCCGTGACTGCCTTCGTAGTCGCCTCGCCGATGATGGTCTGGGCAAAGTTGCTGCTGCCCATCGAAGCGCCGCCCGCCCCGAAGCCGCCGGTGCCCGCGCCTCCGCCGCCAAGCATGGTGCCGGAGCGCGCCGATTCGCCTTTACCAGTAGCCGAGGCAAGAATCTCGCCGGTGCTCGTGTCAATCATGCGGGCCGTGACTGCCACAACTGCCTTCGCCTTCGATGTCCCGACATTGCCAAGGCCGTAACCACTGCCCCATTTACCCAGCATGCCGCCGACATTCTTGTTCTGGTCATCGCGGCCAAACTGGGTGATATCGCCGGTAATCACCGCGTCCACCCCGAGAATGTGGCCGATCTTCGCCGCCGTTGTTGCATCGGCGCGATTGCTGTTCGAAAAGTTCTGCTCATTCAGAATCTTGTCGATCTGGTTACGCTCGATCACGCGATACGTGCCGGCATTGACCAGCTCGTTGATCAGCATGTCCGAAATGCCCTTGCCGATGTCGTAGTTCGTGCCGAAGATCGCCTGCGACGACGACATCACCGTGCCATAGTTGAAATCAAGTACTGCCACCTTGTGTTTGATCGGCTGCTGCGCCACAAGCGTGGAGCCCATTACGAGGAACGAAAGAATAGCCGGAACTACTTTACGCATTGCCACCGTCTCCTATCTGCCTAAGAACTGCTCCAAAGTTGTGACCTCTTTGTCAGCCCGATCCATGTAGTCGTTCGCTGCCTGAAGGTCGTTTTGGCCGAGCGCGCGATTTGCCTCGCCCAGAAAGCTGTTCATCCTGTTCAGCGAGCCGACAATATCGCCCCGCATGTCATACCCCTGCGCCTGCTGCTGCTTCCGCATCTGCCCTATGCTGCTGCGCACCGCATCCGCCCGCGCATCCAGCGTGATATACCGGTCGCGGGTTTGCCGAATCTCCTGCGACGAAGGCCCTGCCGGTGCGGCCGGAGCAGCTGCAGGAGGAGGCGGCGTATTCGTCGCCGGAGGCCCCGAGACACTCGCCTGCAACTTCGCCGTCACAGGTCGTCCCGGAGGAATGACCGCCGGATTCGGCTGCTTTGTAAGCGCCGGAACCGTCTTCGGTGAACTGGGTGGCTGCGCCGTATCCGTGGCGGGCGTGCTTGGTTGCGCCGTGCTGCTCGTGTCAGAAGACTTCTGGCCGGCATGTGTCGAAAAAACATGCGGCAGCAGAGTTCCCGCCGCCACCAGCGCAAGCAGCGCCGCCACCGCTCCAAGCCCGATCCATAGACCGCGATGGCTCTTCGAGGGACCAGGTGCCGATCCCGCTGCGGCTACCGGCGGTCGCGTCGGTGGCGAAGTCGGCATCGGGGCAAAGACCGTCGCATCCCGCACAGGGGCCGGTACGGGCGTGTATCCCTGCTCGATCACCGTTCGCGCGCGCGGGTTCTGTTGCTGGGGTGCCGTCTGCGGAACAAATTGCGGTGCGATCGGATCCCGCAGATTTTTCAACGCCGTACGAAACTCCTCGGCGCTCTGGAATCGTCCATCCGGATGCTTGACCATGGCTCGCAGCACGATATTGTTCAGCTCCTGCGAGAGAGCCGGATTTACCTGCACCGGCGGCATGGGCGCCTCGTTCAGCTGCGCATTCAAAACGCTGTACGAAGTATCCGCCTGGAAGGGCCGCCGTCCCGTCAGCATCTCATACAGCGTTACGCCGAAGGAGTAGATATCCGAGCGCGCATCCACGGTACCGCCGCGCACCTGTTCCGGCGACATATAGTAAACCGACCCCATCGTCGTGCCGGGCCGCGTCAACTGCATATCGTTGGTGGATTTCGCGATGCCGAAATCCATCAGCTTGACCAGCCCATGCGAGGTAATCATGATATTGGCCGGCTTGATGTCGCGATGCGTCACGCCCCGTCCATGCGCGTAACTCAGTGCCGCCAGCACCTGCGTCGAATAGTCCAGCACCTGGTCCAGAGCGATCCGGGACTCGCTGGCCAGTTTCTCCAGCGTCGTGCCCTCGACATACTCCATGATCATCACGAACTGGTTCTGCGCCTGAAATGCCGTGCGCAGCTGTGCAATGTGCGGATGCTCCAGCCCTGCCAGCGTGCGGATCTCCGCCATGAAGCGGGCTGCTAGCTCGGGTTCCGAAGCGTAATCGGGAAGAAGGATCTTCATCGCTTCTTCACGATTCGAAATGATATTGCGTGCCTTGTAGACGCGGCCCATGCCGCCCGAACCCAGCAGCGCCAGGACTTCATAATCGCCGACGCGCTGACCAACCTCTAATGCCATAGTGGGGCCTCTGTGGGGATAAGTTGTGCCGGGGGAGTTATAAAGCAGAACTGCTGAACGCCCCGAGTTTACTCTATTTCGTGGTCGTTGCCCTCAAAAAAATCACGTCGGGCGTGGCTTTCGATCCGTTTCTGCCGCGCAATTTTCTACTTCGCCGGATAGTGCAGGACGGCCTCCCAGCGTTGCAGGGGACCCTTTACAGAGCCTGCCGCTTCTGGCAGTCTTATTCCGCGCCTTACGCATGATGTAGCCTTGGTAGAACGCTGTCGCAGTGGACTGGTACCATCTGCGAACGGGAAGAATGATTGAAACAATGGAAAGCCAGACGGATTTGAAGCTCGAAGTCGCAGGATTGACGGATGTTGGCTGCAAACGCTCAAACAACGAAGACCATTATGGCTACGATCTGGCCACGCAGCTTTTTGTCGTATGTGACGGAATGGGTGGCATGGCCGCTGGGGAAGTTGCCAGCAGCAGCGCCGTCAGTGCGTTGCTGCGGTCATTCAGCGATAACGCGGCCTCCTCGGCAACCATCGAAGAACGCCTTTACCAGGCCATAGAGAGCGCCAATCAGCAAGTCCGCGCCCTTGCCGAGGCAAATGAAGAACTGCAGGGTATGGGGACAACTCTGGTCGCGGCCTGCCTGGACGGACGCAAAATCGTCGTCGGGAACGTGGGTGACAGCCGCGCCTATTTCCTCCGCGACGGAGGCTGCGTACAGATCACGCTCGACCACTCCTATCTTGCCGAGCAAGTGCGCAATGGAGTGATGACCGCGGACGATGCAGGAGCATCCCCCCTGCAATCGCTCATTACCCGCGCCATCGGCACAGCCGACACGGTAGAGCCCGACCTCTTTTCCGCCGCTCTCGAACCGGGTGACATCGTCCTTCTCACCACCGACGGCCTCACCCGTTACGCCGATGCCGAAGCCATCGCCCGCCTCGTTCTACCCCAGGAAGATTTGCAGCAAACCTGCCAGACGTTAATCGACACCGCAAAAGAGCAGGGAGCCGTGGACAATGTCACCTGCGTCCTGCTGCGTTTTTCAGAAGAAAACTCAGCTGTGTAGAAACTAAGTAGAAAACGAATCAAAATAAAAGCTTGTCATCCTGAGCGCAGCGAAGGATTTGCTTTTTATTTCGTGTGGCACGAAAGGGATGGAAGCAACATTCCCATCCCTCTGGCAAGACCGGTAATAGCCTAGTTACTTAACGTCCAACCTCCGAAACGCAGCGCATCGCCAACCCTCCTGGCATCAGCAATGCGGCATTTGGGCCTGAAAGTTCGATACGAACCACCAGCGGCGTGTTGTCGACCACAATCGGCGTATTCGCAATCTCCAGCGGATACGCCAGCCGTCCAGGCTGCTCGATCTTACCCTTGTCAATCAGGTGGAAGAGCGCCCACGTTCCATTGAACTGCAGCGGCAGGCTGCCCGAGCCGTAATTGGCCAGAATCTGCGCCGTCTGCGCTGTCTGGGCCGACCAGGTGAACTGCTTCGAGATATCAGCGCCCGAGAGCCGCTGCGCATCGACTGCCAGCGTCACACTCTGAATCCCCTTCGACGGGAGGATATGCGCCGTGAAGTTGAGTGTCGGCGAAGTGGAGCCTGACGGATAAAACGCTGAAGATACTCCCGCTGCCTGGTTGAAGAAGCGCACAAACGCGGGG
>JAATFH010000153.1 GCA_015655315.1 Terriglobales bacterium | reverse complement strand
GGCCGCGGGTATGCCATCGTCAGGAACCAGTGGCGGTGGTGGCTCCGATATATTCGCTGGCTTGTTGCTTTTGCACCAGCAACAAAGTTCACTCAAGCTTCAACTGGCGTCAGCATTGCAAGCCTATGGTGCGCGAAATCCACATCTCCTGGACTTGGATAAGCAGTTAGCCACAATAGACGAGCAGATGAGAGAAGAAGTAAGACGAATCGTTAATACGACAAAAATGAACTACCAGTTGGCATTAAAGGCTGAGGACGGAATTCGAAAGGCGTTTGATTCTCAGGAGCAGGAGGCCTATAAAATGAACGACGCGCAAATCCGCCTGGCAGTTCTACAGCAGGAAGCGGATTCGACCAGGGCTCTATATCAGGATCTATATACGAAGCTCCAAGAATCAAAATTGTCTGAAGGCACACAAAGTTCTAATATATCGGTCATCAGCAGTGCGCTACCGCCAGCCCACCCACTGCACCCGAAAAGAATGCTAAATACGGTGATCGGGATCGCCGGTGGCCTTTTTCTGGGATTGATAGCTACATTTGTGCTTGATACCCTCGACGACTCAGTTGTTACAAGTATTGAGGTAGAGAATCTGACCGGAATACCTGTGCTAGGTTCGATTCCTCAGTTCGATCGAGCATCTGCTTCGATGGCTCGCAAACACATTCAGGGGTTGCCTTCTGGAACTCAAGGCGTACTGCAGATTGGGGTCCTCGATCACCAGTCTTCAGAGGCGTACCGGGCGCTGAGGACTACTCTTTTATTGTCACAAGCGGGTGCACCACCCCGGACGCTGCTGCTGACGAGCTCTCTGTCCGAGGAAGGGAAAACGACAACGACTTACAATCTCGCGGTGTGTTTCGCGATGCTCGGTGCACGCACCTTAGCACTTGACGCTGACATGCGACGGCCGTCGTTACATAGGCGAGCTGGCCAACCGAATGGCCAGGGTCTTAGCAATCTTCTTACTTCAACTTCCGATCCCGGTAGCGTCATACTTCAGGACGCTAAGGTCAACAATCTTTACATCATGACGGCAGGTCCCATTCCTCCCAACCCGGCGGAATTGTTGGGTTCGAAGATTTTTGACGATCTGCTTGAAAATCTTTCAGGACAATACGACATTGTACTCATTGACAGCCCACCCAGTTTGGTTGTCGCAGATTCTTCCATCATGGCAGCAAAGGTGGAGGGAGTAGTAGTTGTGGTCCGCTCTGGGACTACAACTCGCCCAGCACTGATGCACACAGTCGAAAATTTTCGTAGGAGTAGGGCGAATCTGCTCGGCTTCGTACTCAACATGGTAAATACCCGATCTGCTGAATACTACTATACCCACGGATATTACGGCAGAGATTACTACGGCGAAGGCGAAGATGATCAACACAAGTCTTAAATCAATGAGGAAACTGTGGCTGAGTCTCAGATGGGTACCTTTGCTGGCCTTGGCCACGAACGCTGCTGCCTATTCGCAAACCGTGTCCACCACAGCACTACAGCAATTGCAGCAGTCGGCGACATCGGCAGGAAGTGGGTCATCAGTAAGTACTCATACAGGCCCATCTGCCGCGCCGGAAGATGTTTCTGCCGTAAAGCTGATGCCAGGAAGTATGGTAGATGTACACGTCTTTGAGGAAACGGATCTAGACGGCTCATATCGCCTCGACGAACGGGGTAATATTTCACTCCCCTTGGCTGGATCAATTCACTTGGAGACTCTCACTTTGCGCGAGGCTGAGACTGCGGTTACTGCCAAGCTAGTCTCGTCGCAGATCCTTAATAACCCTCACGTTGTTGTGAATCTTAACGAGTACAGCGCCCAGAATATCGTTGTTTTGGGTGAGGTGAGCTCCCCTGGACGTTATCCAGCACTGGGTCCACGAAAACTAATGGATGTGCTCGCTATGGCGGGCGGACAGACGGCACTCGCTGGCAATGAGATTGTAATCCACAGGCAAGGTAAGCCCCCGGATACGACTGAAGTGATTCATTATGGGCGCGCCGTAAATGATCCCGCGGCCCTTAACGTGGCGATCTATCCTGGCGATACTGTCCTGGTTAAGAGGGCCGGAATCGTCTACGTACTCGGAGCGGTAAATCGTCCAGGCGGTTATGTGATGCAGGAGGCTGGTGATCTCAACGTTGCGCAGGCTATCGCATTAGCTTCGGGAACCGCCCTCGAAGCCAAGGTAGGCAGCATCAGGGTCATTCGCAAACTACCCGATGGAAGCTTGTTGGAGACACCTTTTGATTACCGGAAGTTTAACAAGGCAGAAGCGACTGCGTTTCCTCTGAGGGCAGAAGATATCGTCTATGTTCCTCCAAGTGCGATAAAGTCCACACTTACGCGGGGGATTGGCATACTTTCTGCTGCCGCTTCTGCGACCATTTATACTGCGCGTTAGATCGTGATCTGAACTAATGCACCGAATGGAATACGGGCTGAAACCGCCCTCATGTCCTGTTATCTTGAAAGCCAGTAGAGTCAAAATGCAAGAAACGAAAAGGGCATTGGTTAATGGAGCCAGCTAATCAGATTAGGGATGCTGTGAAACAATCACCAATGGAACAGGACCAGGGCGGTCCAATCGCATTCCATGACCAGCTAGCATCCACATGGGAAACTAACTATCAAAGCAAGGCATTTCTCTCGCGAGTTGAGGCATTTGAAGGCGCTTTGAGAGAACATGATTTGCGCAGCAAACTTTGGTTAGATGCCGGCTGTGGAAGTGGAACGCTCTCGCGTTGGCTTGTTGGACGAGGCGCTGAAGTAGTAGGGATTGATGGCGCTCCTGAAATGGTTCGCACAGCGAAAGCAACTGCACGTGTAGAAGTAGACAAAGGTGACCTACGGTTTCAGGTTGCCAACATTGGAGCTTTGCCGTTTCCCGACTGTATGTTTGATGGAGTACTCTGTTCAAGCGTTCTGGAATATGCAGATGATCCTGATTCGTGTTTGAACGAGATTGGTCGGGTTATTAAATCTGGTGGAACTTTATTGATTTCGGTTCCTAATGCAGAATCGCTAGTACGCCTTGGCTTGCGAATGGCTTTCCGACTCACTAGCATGATCGGCAGGCCACGTCCCAGATACATGTCCCACTCGCGCCATCAGTTCTCGAAACCGCAGTTTTCCGCGCTGCTGCGCGCTCACGGTTTCGAACCGGATTACACCACCGCGTTCGGCAGCGGTCTACCTGGCTGGTTACGGGGTCGCAACTGGTATGGAAGGTTACTTCTGTTTCGCGCAGACAAACTTACTAATAGTTAGATCCAAAGCCATCTGAGCTCTTACGAAACACCTCACTCGCTGTTTCCTTTTCCGGAGCTACTCAAGTTATGCGTCAAGTGATCCAGTATCAAAAAACTGGTGAGATCACGATCGAGGATCTGCCCGCACCTCAGCTTAAGCGCGGCGGAGTTTTGGTGCGGAATCACTTTTCACTGATAAGTGCAGGAACGGAACGCAGCTCCGTCGCTACCGCACAGGCGTCAATTATAGGCAAAGCTCGTTCCAGGCCAGACCTGGTACGCCAGGTGCTCGACAATGTAAGACGTGAAGGAATGGTGGCCACTTTTGAGAAAGTTCAAAACCGGCTCGATAACTTCAAGGAGCTTGGTTATAGCTCCGCCGGAGTAGTCGTTGAATCATCTACCGACGAATTCAGCGTTGGCGATCGTGTCGCTTGTGGAGGAGTTGGCTATGCTTCGCACGCTGAACTAGTATTTGTTCCCAAGAATCTAACCATTCTGTTGCCGGAACAGGTGAGCTTGCAAGATGGTGCGTTTACGACTTTAGCTTCCATTGCTATACAGGGAGTGCGTCAGGCCGACGTACGGGTCGGTGAGCGAGTAGTCGTGTTAGGCCTTGGACTGATCGGCCTTCTAACCGTTCAAATACTCAAAGCAAGCGGTTGTACTTTGATCGGTCTGGACGTAAGTGATCGTAATTTTGACTTAGCCCGCCAACTTGGATGCGCCGAGTGTTCAATATCCGATCAGACATCTATTGCGAAAGTAGAAGACTTCACGCGTGGCTACGGAAGCGATGCCGTGATCATCACTGCCGCCACAACATCCAATGAGCCCGTTGAGCTTGCAACTCAGTATGCGCGTAAGAGGTCGCGAATCGTGGTTGTAGGTGCAGTCGGCATGGATATTCCTCGTACTCCGTTCTATGAGAAGGAGCTCGATTTTCGTATTTCCTGCTCTTATGGTCCGGGCCGTTACGATCCTGACTACGAAGAGCACGGCAAAGATTATCCGATTGGATATGTCCGCTGGACCGAGAAGCGCAACATGCAATCCGTGTTGGACCTGATAGCGGAGGGCCAACTCGACGTGAAATCGTTGACGACGCATACATTCGATGTAGAACACGCGCTGGATGCCTACGATATCGTTACAGGCAAAACTCGTACTCGTTATCTGGGGATTTTACTGAGATATCCAGAGAACAAGATAAAATCTGATGTCATCGAGCGGCGCGTCGAGAATGTTTTAGCACCGCCTTCGGTCGTATCCGATGCAGGCCTCGGATTTATCGGGGTTGGGAATCACACCCAATCGTATCTTATTCCTCCATTGCAAAAGCTTGGTGCAAGCTTTCAGATCGTCGCTACTTCGAAACCAGTAAATGCGAGTTCCGCTGCAAAAAAGTTCGGCTTTCGAGCATTTGCAACCGACGTGAGGGAGGTGTTGCAAGATCGGGGAGTAAGCCTAGTCTTTGTCAATACCCGACACGATTCTCACGGACGCTACGTACTTGATGCCATGCGCGCCGAGAAGGCAGTGTTCGTTGAAAAACCTTTGACAATTGATCCGCTGGAGTTGGACGAGATCATGGCTCTCTACGCTGACTCCTGCCAGCATGGACCTGCGCCGTTCATTATGGTCGGCTATAACCGGAGATTTTCTCCCGCTATGCAGACGGTCAAAGAGTTTCTCGCTGGCGCCGCCGAGTCGCTGGTAATCAATTACCGCATCAATGCAGGATTTCTTCCGGCGACCTCCTGGTATCAAGGTGCGGAGCAGGGTGGACGCATCGTGGGCGAAGTCTGCCACTTTGTAGACACTATGCAATTCCTGACCGGAGCGCTTCCTACAAGTGTCTACGCTATTGCTCCCTCTTCGACCAACAATCGCTATCACCATGAGAATGTAAGCGTAGAAATTGCTTTCTCCGATGGGTCTGTCGGGCATATTACCTACCTTGCAAATGGTGCTCCGGCCATGCCTAAGGAATATATGGAGGCATTCGGAGGTGGGCGCTGTGTGTCAATGGAGAACTTTAAATCGGTGACACTCTACGATGGGCGCAAAGCGCAAAAGAAGTCATTGTCAGGGGACAAGGGCCATGCTGCAGAGATGAAGGCCGTACTTCAGGGTGTCAAAGAGGGAAAGCCTCCTATGTCTTTCCAATCGCTGATCGCTACTTCCCGTGCCACATTCGCGATCCTTGAGTCTCTACGTAGCCGGGCCCGGATCGATATTGACTAAGTTACGCTGGTATCTCGCTCGAATGAAAAGTATGCAGCCAATGGAAATGCTATGGCGGGCACGCCAGGCGTCCAGCCTGCCCTTGGATTATATTCGTAAGTCCAGGCCCATAGCGGCTAGCGTAGTTGGATCACATATTGTCAATTGGAAACAGGCACAATATCCAATTACAGGTCACCACCGAGGCGGTAACTACGAAGTGACCCGCGTTTTTGATCTTGAGTTTCCGGCAGATTTTGAATTCGATTGGCATCATGATTATCGGAACGATAAGACTGTGCCTAAGTCATTTTCTCGCAGACTTGATATTCGCAGTACAGATGTTGTGGGCGATATTAAATACATCTGGGAGATCAACCGGCATCAACACCTGAGTGCAATTGCCTTTTCTGGACGGCCAGATGCAGTACACATTGTATCGGGAGCGTTGCGAAATTGGCTTAGTAACAATCCTTATCTCATCGGTGTGAATTGGACGAGCAGTTTGGAGTTGGCATTACGGATCATCTCTTGGGCAATATCTTATCCGGTTTTATATTCAGTGATGGAGCGAGATCCGCAGCTCCGTGACTCGTTCGCCCAGTCGGTCTATTTGCACCTCACTACAATTCGTAACCATATGAGCTTGTATTCCTCCGCAAACAATCACCTTATCGGCGAAATGGCAGGCCTCTATGTCGGCGCTGTATGTTTTCCATGGTGGAATGATTGTGACCAGTGGCGCCCTTTCGTGAAAGAGACACTGGAACGCGAAATTCAATTGCAATTCGCTTCCGA
This sequence comes from Terriglobales bacterium, assembly GCA_015655315.1. GTDB lineage: Bacteria > Acidobacteriota > Terriglobia > Terriglobales > Acidobacteriaceae > Alloacidobacterium. Next base: position 5,990 of record JAATFH010000153.1, on the reverse strand, counting down.
TGGGATTAATCGCGAGCAGGCGACGTCATATCAACTATTCACGGCGGAGTTGTTACTCTTAGCAATGTTGGTGGGCCGTAACAGCGCCGATGAATTTAGTGGAACTTTTACTGCTCGCCTTCGGATGGCCCTTGATTACCTTGCTAACATTGCAACTCCCACCGGCGACCTGCCGTGGTTCGGTGATTCCGACGATGCGCGAGGCTTTGTTTTTTCACAAGATGACGACGCGTTGCCGGTAGTCATGCAACTCGGAGCGCTCGTCTTCAATGAGCCAAGATTCGCGGCCTTCGCGCCTGGAGTGACTGCTGCTGCACAGGCGTTAATGCCGAGTGAATGCAGGAAACTCAACGTGGGAGAAGTGGCTCCAATGCCGAGAACCACCACTCGCTTCCTACGCGACGGTGGTATCGCGGTGATCCCGTGCGGCGACTGGAAGCTCGTAATGGATGTTGGCCCTCTTGGATACACAGAAATCGCCGCACATGGCCACGCGGACGCGCTTTCATTGCAACTTGCTGTCGGAGATCAATACCTGATCGTCGATTCTGGCACATACGCGTACCATTCTCATCCGGTGTGGAGGTCATACTTTAGAGGAACGGCGGCGCACAACACTGCAAGAGTCGATGGGTTGGATCAATCTATTGCCGCCGGCCGGTTCTTATGGAGCACGAAAGCTAATACCAAGGTCACCGAGTTTCTCGAAAGGGAAAACCTTGTTCGCATCTCTGCCGAACAGGATGGCTACCTTCGCCTACCCGATCCGTTGCTTCATCGACGCACTGCGACAATCGATCAAGAAGAGAAGTACATTCTGGTCGAAGACACCTTCGTTTGCGATAAAGAGCACGATGTAGAAATATTCTGGCACCTGTCAGAACGAGCTATCCTTCGCCAGCAGCCTCATCAAAACGTGGTAGCTGAGGCAGGCGATCATGCTATGAAATTTTCATTCAGCATGCAAACTAGTGAAGTTAGCATTATTCGGGGCGCTGAAGACCCCATATTAGGTTGGCGTTCACTGGCCTTTAATCGCAAACATCCGATTCCCACCATTCGAATTGCATTTCACATCTCGGGGAAAACAACCTTCGCAACGAAAATTGATTTGACTCAGCCGAGTACAGGCAGACAGGATCACTTCAGTAAACAATGAATATAGCCATCGTTGGTCTTGGATATGTAGGAGTCGTTTCGGCTGCTTGCCTTGCCAGTCGCGGACACCGGGTCTGGGGTGTGGATATCAACCCACTGAAAGTTGATAGCTTGAACGGGGGGAGATCCCCGATAATCGAGCCCGGCCTGCAGGAGAAGATTTTCGAAACAAATGCCAGGGGGAGTCTGCTCGCGACCACCAAGATCGATGAAGCACTTCACGAAACTGATCTATGTTTTGTTTCGGTGGCAACACCCAGCCGCAAGAATGGTCAGATCGACGCCAGCCATCTGCTCCGCGCCTGCCAGCAGATCGCGATTGCCCTAAAGGAACTTCGACGTAAGCAGATTGTGGTCATACGGAGTAGCGTCCTGCCAAATGTACTGGACGAAGCGAATGCTGTGTTCGACGCGGAGGCTCCTGGGTTGGTGAATTTGTGCGTCAATCCGGAGTTCTTGCGTGAGGGTACCGCAATTGCCGATTACGACCATCCGTCATTTACTATATTGGGCACAGATAGCGTTACCGTCGAAAATCGGCTCCGTGATCTCTATGCCGATGTGGACGCTCCAGTCTATGTCCTTGGCCCAAAAGAGGCGACGCTCGTGAAATACGCCAGCAACGCCTTCCATGCTCTCAAGGTATCTTTCGCTAATGAGATTGGTGCTGTGTGCCAAGAAAGTGGCGCTGACGGCGATACTGTTATGCGTGTCTTCTGCAAAGATGACAAGCTGAATATTTCGCCCAACTATTTGCGTCCCGGCTTTGCTTTTGGCGGCTCATGTCTGCCAAAGGATGTTCGTGCGATCCTCTATGCGGGTAGGCTTGCTGACATTGACTTGCCTCTAATGCGCGGGGTCTTGGAAAGCAACAACGGCGTGATCGAGCGTGCCGTGCAGAAGGTCTTGGAAACACGCTCTCTAAGCATTGGGTTGATAGGCCTGAGTTTTAAGAAGAATACCGATGACCTGCGTGAAAGTCCCTTTGTGGAATTGGCCGAGCGATTAATCGGAAAGGGTCTGGCGCTGCGCATCTATGATCCAAACGTCTCGGTAGCCCGCCTCGTAGGGGCGAACAAGGAATATATAGAGCGCAGTATCCCGCACCTTTCACGATTGTTGGTAGATTCTCTCAGTGAGATTGCTGATTCATCCGAACTAGTCATAGTTGGGCACAACTTTGATGGCGTCGAGGCAGTTCGACAGGATAACCATCGTTACCACATGCTCGACCTGACAGGGCAGATCAGGTTCCTGGAGCGTAGCAAGTTGTTGACTGCCAGCTAGAGCGGTCTTTCGAATCAGAAGAGGGGAATTTATTCCAAATGGGTCGTGATAAGCAGCGCAACATACTGATCATTGTCCAAAATCTTCCTGTGCCGTTCGACCGGCGAGTATGGCAGGAAGCCACGAGCTTGCAACGCGCAGGATTTGGCGTCACAGTTATCTGTCCCAAGAAGAAGATGTATACGAAAAGCTTTGAGCAGATTGAAGGTGTTGATGTATATCGCTACCCATTGATCTATGAGGCTGACGAGGGAGTAGTAGGTTATTTCGTCGAATTTGTTTATTGTTGGCTGGCATCGCTTGTACTTTCCCTTAAGGCCTATCTGCGACGGCCTTTTCATGTCATTCACGCATGCAATCCGCCAGACACTTACTTTGCTCTTGCGCTCCTGTATCGTGTCATCGGCGTGAAGTTTGTGTTCGACCATCATGACCTTTGCCCAGAGATGTATGTCGCCAAGAATCGGCCGCGGGAAGGGGCCCTTTATCGTGGCCTGATCTGGCTTGAAAGGCAGACCCTGCGATCGGCAGATATGGTCATTGCGGTGAATCGCTCGCATTACAAGATTGCTCTGGACCGGGGTGGCATTTCAGAGGAGCGACTAACAATTGTACGCAGTGGCCCCCGTAGGGAGTGGGCAGAAATTCGCGATACGAAGCCAGAGCTCAAGCAAGGTCGAAAATTCATGGTGATGTACCTAGGGGAAATGTGCCAACAGGATGGTGTTGATTACCTCCTGCGGGCAATCTCTCACTACAAAATAGCTCACGGCAGTTCCGATACATTGTTTGCGTTTATCGGCGGCGGACCTGACCAGCAACGCATGCGCAGTATGGCTTCAGAGATGGGATTGAATGATACTGTTCACTTCACAGGTCGCGTTTCCGACCAGGAACTATGGTCCTATCTCTCGACCGCCGATGTATGCGTAGATCCGGATCCGTTCACCGAATGGAGCGACCTGTCCACCATGAACAAGATGATCGAATATCTCGCCTTTGGCAGGCCTGTGGTGGCATTTGACCTTTGTGAAAACCGCAATACAGCAGGTGATTGTGCAATATATGTCGAGCCAAACGACGAGCTCGCATTGTCGGTCGCTATCCGTGACATTCTTTCGGATGAACAGCGCAGAGACAATATGTCAGAGATGGGTCGTAAAAGATTTCGTGATTTGCTGGCCTGGGAGAACTCAGAATCTGAATTGATTGCGAGATACCGGGCACTTCTTGACTGGCAGGCAGTCCAGTTTACCGAAGCTACTAAGTCTGCGCCGAATTATTGACCTCTAGGTGCGGCACACCGTTAGAACATAGTTAGTCAGCAACTCGTAAAGATTCGGTCGTGAACTGCAATTCTCTATGCCACTATCTTTTTCCAAGAAGAGCATTTTTTTTGCCCGGTTATTCGAGTTACTCGTAGCGGGCATCGCGTGGCTATTCTTGTTTGGAAGACGAAAGGATGAGCATCCTCCAAAGGATTTTGTTATCGTTCTCGTCGAACCGTTTCAGATGGGAGACGTGCTCTCCCTCTCGGTGATGCTGGACCCCACCCTAGAGCGCTTTCCCGAATGCAGAATTGTTGTCTGGTGTCATGATCGAAATAAACATGTATACCAAGATGACCATCGTGTATGGAAGATAGTGTCTGCCAGATTCTTTTGGTCGAACCGTACCAGTAAGCGTAGTTCATTCTCGGATTGGAGATCAATTCTCCAGAGTATTTTGGCAGTTCGTTCCTTGCGCCCCCAGTTCGGCATTGATACTCGAGGAGAAATTCGCAACCAGGCTTTACTTTGTTTCGCCGGGTGTATTCGACGGATTGGATTTCTCAACTATTTTTCCACGAATATGAACCTACGAGGATTACTGCTGAATGATTCTCTCGGCGTCTCGCCGTTGGAGCATAGGGTCCACACCAATCTGCGCCTGCTCGCTCCGCTTCTCGAGGCCACTCCGAAGCTTAAGCTTCCATCCATTGCCGTTCAACATCGTAATCCCGATCCAGCACAGCGTCGAATTGTTGCTATACACATCGGCGCTGGATGGGTTTACCGACAGTGGAGTTCAGAGCGCTGGATCGAACTGATAGATGCTTTGTCGGCATTTCCTAATCTGCGTGTGATCCTCATCGAAGGGCCGGGAGAGGCGGAGGTTAACGCACGCATTGCTAGTTCTCTCTCGCTGCCCATCGAGCGAAGAGCGACGACGTATTCAGAAATGTTAACTATTCTCTCCCAAGCCTCTCTTTTTATCGGGCTCGACTCAGGCCCGATGCATGCCGCAACGCTCCTTGGGATTCCTGCAATAGCGCTCTTCGGACCTGGGGATGCGTCAGTATGGTACCCAATAAGTAAAGGTAGTGTAACTGTGCATCATATTGAAGACTATCCTTGCAACCCATGTCTCCAGAAGGTGTGCGTTAGAGTCGATGATCCATGCATGAAACGGATTCAGGTGGCAGAAGTTCTCGAAGCCGTCTCGGGGACACTCTATCCTGCTTTCTCCGCGACGAAACATCTGGTTTCGATCGCGCTGCCAGCAGATGCGATCCATTCTGGAAAGACCAACAGTTGACTGGATCGGATTCGTAGATGTTTATTCTCTGTGGAAGCACTTCTGCGTTTATTGGGTGTTTCTCTTTCTTTTATTCACTCTGGATTACCTAAAGATAGTGCGCCTGAGGTGCCCTCTTAAATGCAACTGCTATGAATCAAAGCTTCGTAATATGGGGTGGCTATGGCGGCCACAACATCGGAGATGAAGCCATTTTATGGGCGATGTCTCGGCTCATCCGCAAATCTAGGCCGATGGCTAAACAGTATGTCTTACTCCGAGGAGATATCTCAGAGAACGTCGCTGCGCAGTATCGGCTTTGGGAAATTGAACCTGTGCGTTTTCCCTCGTTTCGCTCTTTGAAAGTATTGCGTACCGCAAGATTGATAGCGGGTGGCGGACATCTGGTTCACGATATGACGCTTGTATGGCCCGTCGGATGGACTTCGTTGGTTTTATTACTAAGTCGAATATTCGGCCAATACCCTCTTGTGTTGTGCATCGGAGCAGACCCCGTCAAGAGGCCAATCATAGCTGCAATGATAAAGTACTTCTACTCATTGGCTTCGATCTGCACCTGCCGGGATGTCGCGTCATCTGAAGTGTTGACGTCTGTCGGGGTACCGCAGGATAAGGTTTGTGTCACGAGAGATGTTGCCTTTGCCCTTGACGGGGATATTCTGCCGAGTTGGGTAGCCAATAAGGATGGCCCACCTCGGATTACAGTGGTCATAACGCACGATTCAAGGACGGCGCCGGGTGAAAGCCGGTATTATTCGGAACTCATCCAAAGCTTGCTCGATGTAGGCTGCACCGTACGTCTTATCGCTCACGATCTTCGCCCCGGCTACGATCTTGGCCTTCTCCTGCGCATTGAGGCTGAGCATATGGCCAATCCTCGGGTTACGTCTTGTAAGCCGCAACGTGTGACAGATGTATTGGAGGTCTATGCCTCTTCTGATGCCGTAATTAGCAGTAGAATGCATCCG
>JAATFH010000040.1 GCA_015655315.1 Terriglobales bacterium | reverse complement strand
CGCCATCTCCTCGGCGACCGTGCTGGCTCCGCTGCGCGATAAAACCAGGTCGGCAGCTTCGAAGCGTTTTGCCATGTCATCGAGAAAGGCGTGCACCTGCCAGCGCTCCGGGTCGGCACCCCCGGCAACATACGCCGCCTGCGTCTCCTCGGCATGACGGGCTCCCGCCTGATGCAGAATCGTGAGGCCCGGAACAGCATCGAGCAGACGCGCCGCAATCTGCGGCATTGTCCGGTTCAACACACGTGCCCCCTGGCTTCCGCCGAAGATGAGCAGATGGGGCGGGGCGTTCTCCGGGCGCGGTTGCAGATGGAAAAATTCGGCGCGGACAGGAATGCCCGTCACCTGCGCGTTACGAAAGTATTGGAGCGCAGGTTCGAAGTTCACTGCAGCGGCGGAAACGTGCTTTCCGACGAGACGGTTCGCAAGGCCGGGAAAAGCATTCGGCTCCACCGCAAGCGTGGGAATACCGGTGAGTATCGCCGCAATCATCGCGGGACCGGAGGCGTAGCCACCCACGCCAATCACCACATCCGGGCGAAACTCCTTCAGGAGTTTGCGGCAGTGCCACACGCTCATCGGCAGATCGAGCATCGTCCGCAGCCGCGTCATCAGGCTGACATTTTTAAGCTGTCCGACCTTGATCAGTTCCAGTCGATGCCCGGCCTGGGGAACGAGCCGCGACTCCAACCCGCGCGCTGTGCCGACGAAGAGCAGTTCCGCCTGGTACTGTTTCTGGAGAGCATCGGCAATGGCCAGCGCCGGCATGATGTGGCCGCCCGTGCCGCCACCGGCAATCAATACGCGCACGCCGCTACTCGATCTCCCGCGTGATATTGAGCAGCACACCGATCAAAGAGAGCATGATGAAGAGCGAAGTCCCGCCATAGGAGACAAACGGCAGAGTGATGCCCTTGGTCGGCACCAGAGCCAGCACAACGCTGATGTTAAAAAAGGCCTGGATGAGAATGGTCGTCGTGATGCCGAAGGCGAGGAAGCGCGCGAAAGGATCGGTCGACAGCATGGCGGCGCGTATGCCGCGATAACCGAGAATGATAAAAAGTCCGACGACAACCAGCGCGCCGATCAGCCCTAATTCTTCTGAAATATTCGCGAAGATGTAATCCGTATGCGGCTCGGGCAGATAGAAGAGCTTCTGCCGCCCCTCCATGTAGTTGAGGCCGAAGACGCCGCCCGTTCCCACCGCGATGAGCGACTGGATGATGTGAAAGCCCTTGCCCAGCGGATCGGACTCAGGATTGATAAACGCCAGCAGGCGGTCGCGACGCCACTTCACGCGGAAGAGCATGAGGTAAAGCACGGGGAGAGAAGCCAGCACGGCATAGCCGAGGTACTTCATCTCCATCCCGGCAAGATAGAGCATCAGCGCCGTCACCCCGGCGCAGACCAGCGCGGTGCCGAGATCCGGCTCTTTCAGAATGAGGACGATGAAAACGAGGCTGGGCAAAGCGGCGGGGAGAATCGTTCCGCGCCAATCGTCGATCGTCTGCATGCGGCTCTGCAGGAACCACGCCAGGAAGAGCACAAGCGCAGGTTTGGCCAGTTCTGACGGTTGAAAGGACAGGATGCCGAAGCGAATCCAGCGATGCGTATTGTGCGAGTCGTGCATGAGGAATGCCGCCAGCAGACAGATAACCGTGACGGCAACCACGGGAAAGACGACGTTGGGCCGGTTGTATTTGCGGTAGTCGATCTGCATGAGCAGCGTCATGGCGGCAAGTCCGACTGCCGCCCAGATCGCCTGGCGAATCACAAAGCTGTACGGCGAGCCAAAGCGCTCCTTCGCCATGACGGCCGAGGCGCTGAAGACCATGGCCAGTCCGATGACGACGAGGATCAGCGTCACGCAGAACAGCAATTTGTCGACGCCTACACGTTTTGCCATACACCCTGTCTCGCGTGCACAAGGTCTTTAAAGACCTGCCCGCGATGCTCGTAGTTTTCAAACTGGTCGAAGCTCGAACACGCGGGTGCCAGCAAAACAACCTCGCCCGGCTGCGCCGCCTCGCCCGCTTTGGCGACCGCCTGATCGAGCGTTCCCGCGCTCACCACAGGCACCGCGCCGTAAATCTGCATCTCGATCTTCTCCGCTGCCGCGCCGATGGTGTACACGGCCTTGACGCGCTCTTCGAGCAACGAACGCAGTAACCGGTAATCGGAGTTCTTGTCCTTGCCGCCGAGGATGAGGTGAATCCCTTTGGGAAACGATGCGATGGCCTTTGCCGCCGCATCCACGTTCGTCGCCTTGGAGTCGTTATAGTAGTCAACTCCGTTGATCTCGGCGACAAACTCCAGCCGATGCTCGACCGCCTTGAAGGAGACGACGGCCTTGCGGATCGCGTCGGCTTCAACGCCTGCGAGTCGCGCAGCGCAGACGGCGGCGAGCACATTCTCTACATTGTGGTGGCCCTTGAGCGGAATGTCTTCGATTTTCAGAATGAATTCGGGCGCAGCCTGCTCGGATGCGCGAAAGACAATCGAACCTTCGTGAACAAATGCTCCCTGGCGCACCACACGCTTCGCACTGAACCAGAAAATGCGCGATTTAGCCCGCGCCGCCATGCGCGAGGCTACGTCATCGTCGGCATTCAGGACGAGCGCGTCTTCCGCCGTCTGATTGGCAAAGATCCGCTCCTTGGCCGCCGCGTAATTTTCAAAGGTTCCGTGGCGGTCGAGATGGTCCGGCGTCACATTCAGAACCACCGCAATGTCGGGACGGAAGCGAAATGTTGTCTCCAGCTGAAAGCTCGACACCTCGAGCACCGACCAGCCATCGTCGCGGCTCTCATCGACAAGGGCAATCACCGGCACGCCGATATTG
>JAATFH010000085.1 GCA_015655315.1 Terriglobales bacterium | reverse complement strand
ATAGGTCGATACCGCCTGGTATTTCTTGTGCATCAAATGCACCAGCCTGGCGAAGACTAGCCGGGAAGAGACGATAAATGCCCAAAAAGGCACTCCCAAGTCGAACTGCATCGTTCATTGAGGCGATGGAGTGCCTACCTGTCGTAAACCTGCCGGAGGGCCCGCTATGGAGCTACGAACTGAAGCTGGACGGCTATCGTGTGGAGGTTGTGCGCGCAGCTGCCGAAGCCACTCTATATTCGCGTCGTGAGAATATCCTGAACAATAAATTTCCATACATCGCATCTGCATTGAGGGGGCTGCCACAGGACACAGTCATCGACGGTGAATTGGTCGCACTCGGCCTTGATGGCAAACCGGACTTCAACCTCTTGCAGAACTTCCGATCCGCTGAAAAGCACATCCTCTATTACGCCTTCGACATTCTGGTCCATAAGGGGCGCGATCTCACAATGCGGCCTCTTGCTGAGAGAAGAGACGTCCTTTACTCGGTAGTTGAACCATCGGAACACCTGGCAATTTCCGAAGTATCGAACCAGACCCCAGCCCAGATGCTCAAGTTCGTGCGCACACACGAACTCGAAGGTATTATCGCCAAACGTTCCGACAGCATCTACCAGCCCGGCTTGCGAACTGGATTGTGGGCGAAACACCGCGTCAATCTCGGCCAGGAATTTGTCATCGGCGGATACGTTCCGGGTACACATGGATTCGACTCACTTGTGATCGGCTTCTATCGCGGAGGTGATCTGTACTATGCCGCTCGTGTGCGTGCCGGTTTTGTGCCGGCGACCCGTCGTCAGGTATTCGAACAAATCAAACATCTGAAGACGGAACACTGCCCCTTCGTGAATCTTCCGGAAAAACAGGCCGGGCGGTGGGGACAAGGGCTGACTGCCTCGAAGATGAAGGAATGCGGATGGCTTCGTCCGGAAGCGGTCGCAAACTTCGAATTTCTTGAATGGACCGGGGCAGATCATCTGCGCCATGCCCGGTTCACTGGCATGCGCGACGACGACGACAAAGATCCGCGCAAAGTCGTGAGAGAGACATAGTATTGAGCATCGAATAGAACAAGTAAGGAGCATAGAGATGCCAACTCGCCCCACATGGTCCGGTTCACTTCAGATTTCTCTCGTTTCGATTGCCGTCAAAATATTTCCGGCAACGAATCCTGCACGTCAGGTCGAGTTCCATCTGATCGACCGAAAGACACATCAGCGCGTTCACCATCACAATGTTGACGAGCAGGGAGACGTAAGCAAATCTGACATCGTCAAGGGTTATGAGTACTCCAAGAACAAGTACATTGAAATCGATCCGGAGGAACTGAAATCGCTCCGACTCCCGACAGCAACTGCGATGCAGATCAAGCAATTTGTAAAGGTCGATCAGTTACCACCATCGCTTTTCAATCGTCCATATTTCGTCACTCCTAAGGACGACGTCCAGGCGAAAGCACTAAGCATCATGCGCAAAGCGCTGGCCCAGACGAATACATTTGGCATCGGAGAGATCGCCTTCAGCGGACGGGAGCACCTGGTTGCGATTGGAGCCCCAGTCGACCCCAAACAGAAGGGCCTAATGCTCTACACCCTGCGATATGACTACGAACTCCGCGATTCAAAGTCGGCGCTCTCGGGAATGAAGGAGACGACGGTCGATGCGGATGAGCTTTCTTTGGCGAAACGGTTGATCGACGGCAGTACCTCTCGATTTGATCTGGGTGCATACAAAGACGATTATGGTGCGGCCGTGAAGAAGATGGTCGACTCCAAGCGTAAGGGAAAGCCGCTCCCCAAGGAGGAGCCGGAAGCTCCCCGACCGAAAGTCGTGAATATCATGGACGCGCTTCGAAACAGCCTCGCTGCAGCCAAACCGAAACGTAACGATGCTAAGAAACCAGTCAAACATCGAAAGAGCGCGTAAGAGACAGATAACGTCGGATTCGGGTTCACAAAACTTAAACCAATGGAATGTCGAATCGGGCTATTATGGAGCGGAATCACCATTGATGCTTTCTCGAAGCGCTCACCGAGACTGGGTCCAATCCGTCTCACTCTGCGGCATTTCAGAGATTCTTGGTGCGCCAGGCTACAGTCGAACAGTCTGCTCCACGCTTCTGCGAACTCGTAACGTCAACATGGCCGCCCGATCAGGACGAATCACGGCGGCAAAGGATCGTTGAATTCTTATGTTCCGGACACTTTGGCGATTTTTTGTGCGACTCCTGCATCCCTGGTGGTTAATAGGTACGCGCAATTTCCGGGAAAGCGTGTGGGTCTTTGGGTGGTTCCTCCGCAGAAACCTTTTGCGACCCATCTGGGCCCTTAAGGTTCGCGGCAATCTACTGGTCGAATCGCTCCTGCTGGTTGTAGCAATTCTCCTGTCTCTACCATCGCTGTTCGACTCTCTGTCTCTCTTTGGACCACTGCAGGCCGTCTCCACCAGTATCCCCTCGCTCGCATCGCCTCTTAAGGCTCTCTCTCAAACAGGCGCCAAGGACCTATTCCCTCTCTGGCTGGCATGGGCGGCCATGTACGCGACAAGACGCCTGGCCGCCAACCAATTGGGACCAAAGCTGCTCGAGCGCCTCAACAGCGACGCCATGTATGCGTCACGCCGAAAAGCGTATTCTGAGATGTTTTGGTGGTGCGCCGGCGACCGGCTTCTCTTGATTCAGTTTGAGTGCGAAACTCCATACTGGGCCGAAGTGTCGGTAAAGAAGATTACAGATGATCGATCGGTTGGTATTAGTCAGGTGCTCGGTTTCATTATCGAGCTCCGGACCTATTTTTTTCAGGGTCTCGTCGGCAGAAGGGTCATCAGGGTCCTGCTGAGGGATCGGTTCAGCTGGTTCGTTTGGTTCTTTCGCCAATTCGCGGAAGAGATCAAGGCTTGCCACAATCGATTTGTGGAGGATGGAGCCTTCGCCGACCGGGCGCGGATGCCGTTTCCTTTTGTCTATGGGCCGCAATCTATACGCTGGCTATGCATTGTGTGCCGACTCGAATATTTTGCCCATCCGAAGACCTATCGTTCAGTCCGCGGGGTGGGCTCGAAGATCGACCCCGTCCTGGCCACAGTCAATGATGTACAAGGCCTCCATAAGAACGTCGACCTTGACGACTATCTGATCCTCCTTGATTCAAATGTGTGTGCGCCTGACTCCATATTCGGGAGACGCAATAAAAGAAGTCTTGCAAGAGGATGGGAATTCGATGTCTCGGGTAGCGGCGGATTCATTCGCCTTCGTGTGAAAAAAGAATCATCGGACTGGCGTCATTTCTTGCTTCTGGATGTGGGCGTTCCGCGCCCCACTTCGTTCGAGCGTTTCGTCAATTACCTCGAATACGAGGATGCCAGGAATTGGTATGAACGGCTGCATCTTCAGGGGGCGCTTCCCGCCGCAGGAGTGTCCAATCCGTTTTATGTGTGATCCGCGAGGCCTAGAACGTTCAGTTCGATCTCAAGCGTGCAACGAAGGCCGAGTACATTGCGCCGCCAAACCGAGATGGACGTGTCGCAAGTTTCTCGACACACTCCACACCTTCCTCGCGGAAGAGTTCACGGAGTCTCTCGAATCCGACTGGATATGGCCCCCATGGGTTTGGCCTGGATCGCTCATACTCAACAATCAGGAAACGATCTGTCACAGCCAAAAGCTTTCTCAGGAACAAGTCTTGCTCGGGAATGAAGTGCAGAGAATTCGCCAAGAGGATTCCGTCGACGTATGGTAGACGAAGGCCGGGGCTCCGCAGATCCCCAAGGATCTTACGAATTTCGACTCCGTTGTGCTCTTTCGGTATTCGCTCCAACGCTCTCGGGTCCAGATCGACGGCATGAATCGCGCTGCCAGGAGCCAGCAACTGCGCAAGCGCGGTCGTGAACGTTCCGCTGCCACAACCGAGATCGCACCATGCCTGTGGCCGCGCCCAATCGATCAGCTGTGTATGAATCAGCGCCGAGGCCTGACTGACCTTCATCTCTCCACTTTACTTGAATTCGCGAAGGGGATCGGTTCGCCAATGATTGCGATCTATCGCTGACCATTCGCCTCGGGATGAATCATAGCGAGCCGCGTAACGGACATGGGCGTCTCTCTGTAATCGAGGTCGTTCTTCGCACTCTGGCGGATAGGTCATTTCGAACGCAACTGCGCGGTATCGACGACTTGCCGGAAGGATAAGTGTCCAACGCAGCTGTGATTTTCTTCGCCCGAACCAAGTTCGGCTTCATGCGGTGTTGAACAAACTGTAGCGAAGCATATCAGTCATATTGAATCGTAGGACCCACCGGCATTTGGTCGGTGGTGGAAACCGGGTTTAAGCTCATAGTTCACGATAGGTGCCTAAGTATAGGAAGCAGTAGATAAGCAATCAGAGCAGTATTGCTCAGACGTCTGGAGTTTACCTTCGGTCCCTTGAGCTATCAAGATCAGATTCGGCGGTCAACTTGCATCAAAATGATGGAATGCTAAAGAAAAGAGAGAACCCACGGCGGAGGCAAAGGCGATCGTCGCTGTTAAACTACCGTGATTACGATGACTTCCGTTGAAGCACAAAACCGATTCGGGCAATTGCTGGATACGGCACAGCGAGAGCCTGTCGCAATTACAAGGCATGGCCGGGCCACGGCGTTCATTGTGTCTCCGCAAGAGATGAATGAGTTGCTCGATGCACGACATCAGCGCAGCAAGGCAGTGGCGGAACTGGAAGCATGGAGCGCACAGGCACAAAAGAGCGCTTCTCCGGATGCAGCCTCATTGACGGACGAGGAAGTCATCCGACTGGTACATGAAGCTCGATCAGTCTGGGGGTGATCTTCGACACCAGCACACTGGTGAGCGCCGCACTTCGCGTTGATTCAATCCCATTTCAGGCTCTGCAGGAGGCCTTCGCAACGTGCAATCTGTGCGCCTGCATGGAGACGCTCAATGAGCTCGAAGAGGTGATGGGGCGTGAGAAATTCGACCGTTACCTCGACCGGCCATTGCGTCGGGACTTTGTCGGTCTGATACGTCGCAACAGCCATCTGTTCTCGATTCCTGGCTAATCAAGATCCACGTAAAGTCGTCAAAGACACCTGACTGTTCTTATCCTTTTCCACTGCGTATTAGCGCCTGGGTTTCATCCCTCACGCTGAACCTGGAAGGCTTCCTAAGCTCTGCCTCGGTTTTCTCTTTGAGTTGCCGCGATTCTTCGGGCGTCCGAGGATCAATACCAACGCTGCGAAGCTCTTCATCGGTGGCTGAAGGGCTAACAATGACCATTGAAGTCGGTAGCTGAACGTCCAGTTGCTCGAAGTCGTCTGTGTTCAGATTTGAGTGAACGACAGCAACACCACGCTTCTCGTTAGATTCGTTCATTGTCTAAGTCTCCTCCAAGTTAGTCGTCCTTCCTCCTCGATAATATTACTGCCTGTTTCCCAAGGCCCGAACAAGGCCTCAGAATGGTCCACTGCTCTACCGAGATAAGGGCTGACGCTTATCGGATTTATCGGAGCGATGAGACTTTGTTGAGTCTGCATCCTACCCAAGGGGGTAACTTGACTGCACGGTGATGGACGAGGACGGATGCCTTCAAACTTCTGAAGGATAGGGCACGTCGTCCTTTGGCTAAATATCTCTTCTAACGCAGGTTCTTATTTACCAGGTATAGCGAACTGAATAGTTCAACTGTCTCTCTCCCCGCGCGGGAACCGTGACCGGTATCTCAATGGTGTTGCTGTCGCGTTTTGTAAACTCGCCAAGAGCCTTCGTGAGCTCCCAGTTGCGTCCACGATTCAGGTGCTCGACCACCTTCACCGTTACAGGATTTTCTTTCTGATTCTTCAGATCGATCTCAAATGTTTCATCGATGATGTGTGCTCTGCTATCGATATGAAAGTCGGTCTGCTTCCTGGCGCCGGTTACATCGAACGCACTGCCTACGGCGAGTCTGAGGGTCTCCTCAGAAGGAGTATGGGCGATCTGGCTTTCTCCAACAAACTCCATCTGTCCTCCCGTATCTCTGCGGTACAACCGGATCCGGCCGGCAGGTATCGGAAGCCCAAGATGGTTCGCCTCGCTATTCTTGATCTCTTCTCGCACTGTCACCTGCTTCGAGCTCTCTGTCCCGAAGGATCCTGATTCATTGTGGTATTCCACGTTCATCGGGAAGAATCTCTGGCCGCTCCCGTCGTACTCATAGACACGCTTCATCTCAACGTCGGCAGCATGCAGGAACTCCACCTGTTTTGTCTCTCCTCTTCGCAGCGTGACCGTGCGGTTTAAGTCGTAGAGGTGGAAATCATCGAACGCCCTTTGCGTGACCTCAGGTGCGCCCGCGACAACGTCGACCGCCTGAGCATAAAAACGTCCGTTCAATGGCAACGCCTGGCTCTGCGGATTACGAATCTTCGCAACATCTCCTGCCATCAGCTTGATGCGCGCCTCTGGAAACTCTGTTCCACTATTGTTCTGGAAGGTCACCCAACCCAGTATTTCGCCGCGTTCGGCTTCGGTTACATCCTTGTTCTCAGGAACGACAATGTTGTACGTCGCCTCCCAATTCATTCCGTGAGTGATGTAGGCAAGCTCGGCGTCAACATGTGCCTGTTTCGGGCTATAGACCATCCATCTCAAGGTTGGCTTCAGCAGCAAGCCATCGGTAGAAGAGGGAAAGAGTGGGATACCCGGCAGTTGGAACTGCATCACCCCTTTCACCTCGATCAGCGGTTGCTGCCCCGCACGAATGATCTTTCCCTCGACCGTCTGTCCCGGGCTCCACTGGAACTGGATCGTCTTGCCTTCGTACTTCTCCAGCATCCACTCCTGGTTCACTACGCCAGCGTCATAGTTCTGCTCTGTCACCTTCATCGCGACCTTTTCAGTTGGGTCGCGCAACACCACGGAGTCCGGCTCTAACTGACTCGTAACGCTCGTCGTGGTCACTTCGTTGAGGCCAGCCTTTAGATCGAGAGTGACTACTGTCCGTGCGACTGCGAAGTCCTGGTTGTAGATCGTCAATGCTGTGGGCCTTGCGCCTTCCTGTTGAGCTACAGCAACACCTGCCATCATCAACATCGCTAAAATAACTTCGCACGTTCTCATGAAGCACTCCCGTTCTTTGTCGGCGTATGTGTGAGTTGATCCAATCCATCCTTGTGGCAGGTTTTCCTTCAGCGAACACTGCGCACGAAGGCTCCAGTATTCGTGATCGCGAGTTTGCTGATGTGCACGTCGTAACCGGTGTCGGGGAGCAGGGCTTCGAGGGCGAAGGAGTCTGTATTGTCAGACTTCACTTCACGGTAACGGTAGACACCGACCTCTCCTTCAGAGGCCTCTCGACCATGGTCAGACACATTCAGAAACCGCTGCGCGTCATCTACAGTAGCTGGCTTGTGCTCGTGACCAGCGGTCAACGCTTCCGCCGCATACGATCTCACCAGCTTGGTCCAGTAGCGACCGAGAAGTTCCGTATCGCTAAACATGTCTGCCCAGATCACTTCTCCGTGGACCGCGACGACGACTCCAACGGCATGTTCCTGGCGTAATGTCGCCAATGCTTGTTCGCGACTCTCGGCCGAACCGGCCGAAGCTTCATCCACTTTCGCGCTGACAACGCCCGTCTGCATCGCCTTCGCGTAACTGGTCGTACCGAGTGCTGATCCTCCGACTCTCTCCGAGTTGAGCCCACCTGTGATGGACGCCTGGGGAGCCGCCGCGACGGCCATATTCTCGATCGCTCCATGGACAGAATCCCAGACTTGTTGTTGATCCTGGGCGACCATCGCCTTCTGACGCACAGCAGGTTGCACCATGAAGCTCTGCGACGTCATCTGCGCAGTCGCGCCAAATTTCTCTGAGCTTTCCGTCCAGCGTCCGTGCTCGATGCAGAAGACGGACAGGTCGATGGGCTCTGCATCTGCAGGCACGATCCTGTCCTTGGCTATGACGCGGTCCTGCTTGCCGCCTGTCACGATCTCTCCAGCCAACAGAAGAAGCGGGCGTCTGGAATGGTTGACCAGCACAAGCGTATTCACCTGATCGCCGCGATACGTAGGCAGCGTCCCGCCGCGCGAGCGTTGCAGCCCCCTCACTCGCCCAGCTTCTGTCACTTCTACTTCTCCCGACTTCAGACCTTCATCGAGCGTAAGAAACTGGTTGGGTGGTAAAGCTCTTCCTCTCGTCTGCACAATCGGAAACAAAGTGAGTTGCCCGGTTTGGATGGGCTTGAGCACCTTGTAGCCCGAACTCTCGATCGGACCTGCTGCCACTGGTCGCCCCTGATAGGTCGCAAGCAACACCGCTGAAGCCAACACCCACGCTATTGCCACAGTCGCACGAGCTCTCATTCCCGGATACCTCCGTTCACTGCCCGGCGATATGCGGGGCATCTGACCTAAGAACGAGGTGTTCGGGTTCTCTTGCAAACTTTTTTGCAATGTTTTTTCGACATTAGTCCGTCCAAGGCAATGGAGTATCTTCGAATCGTGGACGCTACAGCGCCCCAACCCGGCGATCTCACCCTCTCGATATCATCGGGACAGTCCTCGACCGCTTCCGTGGTCGAACAGGTTCGAACAGAGATACCCTCGTCACTCCTCGAAGAACTGTGGGCGATCGCACGGGCCGGAGATGTCGGTCTCACGCATACGGAGTTCTCTGCGAAACTTATGGCTGTTGGCCTGCGCCATAACTTCGGCCTCGTCAAAGAGGCCGCGGTGACAGAGGCAAACCTGTCATCGTTCTTTCGCTCTCTCCACTTAGCCGACCTGGCGCTTGCCCACGCATGTGCTCTTGGGCGCGAAGCTGCCTGGCAGCGATTCTTTGCACTCTACCGCTCGCCTCTTACTCAGGCTGCGATTGCCATCACGGGTTCGGCCGCGCTTGGCCACGATCTCGCGGACTCACTGCATTCTGAACTCTACGGACTCAGCGAGCGGGACGGCCAGCGCCGCTCACCTCTCGACTCCTACTCCGGTCGAGGTTCCTTCCTGGGATGGCTTCGCACCATACTTGCCCAGCGGCATGTTGATCATCACCGCCAGACTCATCGGGAATCTGCCCTGGAGACGATGGATGTGCCAGCTCCTGCGCCGCCCCTCCATCCATCTCCCGTAACGACCGTCAAACTCGAACTCGCGATCAAGAGCGCGCTTCAGTCACTTTCTGAGGAGGACCGGTTCCTGCTCTCCTCTTACTTTCTCGACCAGCAAAAATTGCATCACATCTCCGCGATCTTGCGCGTCCATGAAGCGACAGTGAGCCGCAAGCTCAAGCGCCTTACCGGGGAGATTCGCAAACTTCTTCTCAAAAACCTGCAGGCGGCTGGGCTCAGCCGACGGGCGGCGGAAGAGGCACTCAGCACCGACCCGCAAGATATCTCGGTCAATCTTCGAAAACTTCTGCAATATTCGACATCTCAACCGTTCTCCGATGAGACGCGTTCGTCGGAATTGAAGCCATGAGCACATTTCACCAATTCGGCAACCATCCCGACCCGGATCAGCTCAACGCCTTCGCCGAGCATATCCTGCCTGAACATGAACGTCCGGCTACCCTTGCTCATCTTGCGGACTGTGCCACATGCCGTCAGATCGTCTTTCTGGCTCAACAAGCTCTTGAACAGGAACGTTCTGTAGCGGAATTGCCCCTGAATCAGGTTCCGTGGTTCAGGCGCTGGAATCTCGTTTGGCCGGTTACCGCCGCGGTTGCCTGCACTCTGGTCACTGTCGTTTTGTTGCACAATGTCCGGACAAGTCACTTGCCGCAGCAGGAAGTCCAGAATCAGCCTCCAATCGTGGCTCCGCGCTCCCAGGCTTCATCGCTCCAGCCCATCACTCCTAAAGCGTCCCCACAGACAGAGAGGCTACGCTCGACCCCGCCTCATTCAGCGGGGACTCACGGAGCCCACAGGCCTGTGGCCCGCTCGACGGCTATTCAGCCAGGCAATTCTGACACTGGAGGCCAGATTTTCTCCAGCCAGGCGCAGAACAACTTGCCCCTCAACGGACGCAATTTTCAAACACTTATACCCCTTCAAAACAAAGCGGCTGCCGAGGGCAATGCTTCGACCCATGGCACTGTTGCCGCCGCGCCTCCACTATCGTTGACACCGGTAACGCCAAGTGAGGCCAATAGCGCCGATCAGTCTGGTCGAGGTCAATATGCGTCCGCTGGGGCGCAAGCGCAAAGTTTCACCCAGCGGGCTGTCACGCCCA
This sequence comes from Terriglobales bacterium, assembly GCA_015655315.1. Taxonomy (GTDB): domain Bacteria; phylum Acidobacteriota; class Terriglobia; order Terriglobales; family Acidobacteriaceae; genus Alloacidobacterium. The sequence goes on along the minus strand of JAATFH010000085.1, from coordinate 1,525 downwards.
CTTCCCCCGTGCCCGCTGCATCGTCCCAAAGCACAACAGTGGACGTCGCGAGCGCCCCTATAGCAATTCAAACGGAAAACGCAACTGTGACTGCCGGGGCTTTGGATGCCGATACAACCGCAGCATCTCCAGACGTGAGCTCCTCTTTGCCAAGCAAGTTACCCACGACCTCTCGCCTCTCGAACGGTCACGCAACCGTCGCGCTTGACTCCGCCGGCGGCCTCTTCCTCAGCCAGGATGCAGGTGTCCGCTGGCAGCCGATTACGCAGACATGGTCCGGAAAGATCATCAAAATTGCCATGGCTCCTGCAAGCAATACCGAACCTTCGAAAGCGAAGACGTCCAGATCTTCACAACCATTGAAATCTATGGCAAATCTAGGAGGCTCCCGGGCGTCCTCCGCCAGGCAACAGGTGTTCGCAGTAACTACCGACACCGGCGAGATATGGATCAGCTCCGATGGATTCGAATGGAAAAAGAGATGAATTATAGAATGTGTCTCGTGCCTGTTGTTATTGCGGGTAATTCAATCAACATCGCCGAGAGATAATGCGTCATGCGACTGCATATCATTTCCAGTCCGAGCAATCACGTCACGCTCACGCTCTATACAGAAGATGAATTCACGCTCTTTCGGCAGTTGTTTGAGGATATTCCGGATGACTCGCCGCTCCGGCATTTCGCTCAAGCCCCGGAGAGTGCTGCAACAGCCTTGATCGTCCAGAATCATTCCGAAAAAGACATCACCGCTCTGCGATATCGCTGGTCATTCGTTGATGCTGGCGGTAGTAGTCGAACGCGTGTGGCTTCGATGGATAGCTATGCAGTGGATGTCTATCGGCCCGTACTGTCCACGCGCACGCGACTCCTCGTGACGGAAACGGAGAGTATCGCCGAAACCGCGATCAACCACGTGTTAGGAGGTGGCGGCATGATCATGTCCCGCGGACGTCGCCCGTCAGAGCATCGAAAGGACGGGGCTCGATTCCAGATCGAGTTTGTACTGTTTGCAGACGGAGAGACCGCTGGTCCCGACCCAGATCACTATGGCCAAGAACTGCAATTACGGAAGCGGGCCGCGATGTATGTAGCGGAGCAGATTCGGTCCGCAGACAGAGAAAATCGGAATATTACGTCTGCACTTTCCGCAATTTGTGAGATTCCACTCCACCCTGATGACCTCCAGGGACTACTCATCGACGAGTACGCCCGCAGATATCTGCGTCGATCTATCATGAAAATGGGATCAGTCAACTGGAAGGAAGCTGCTCTAAAACACCTTGACGGGCAGCCCACCCTGCCAGCCTTTTACCGTCGCGACGCTTCTCGATGACGCTGACGCGGAGAAATAACCGTTCCAAACGGTGACGGCGGTGTGGACCTTTGAAGCCGCCGCTCCCACACAAGATTCGTAGAAGCGAAAGGGGCGATTCTCTTTCGAGATCTCGCCCGTCTGATTTCCGATTTTTCGAAGATCGGTTTCGGTGCCAGATACTGACTGATCGTGAATTCAGAATTTTTTGGT
>JAATFH010000019.1 GCA_015655315.1 Terriglobales bacterium | reverse complement strand
GACGTTCGCCGTTGGAGCGCATTTCGGCGTCGTGCTGGTAGCCGATGAGATCGATAGCGCGGAGATCGTCACCGAAGTCGCTACATTTCGCTCGGATGGCGCTTACTCGGATGGCCGCCGTCCGGATGGAGTGCGCTTCTCAGATAGTCCGCAGGAAGATGTTGTGCGGCGCGATTTCACCATCAACGGCATGCTGCTCGATCCTCAGGTACTGGCTGAGACCGGTGATCTGAATCAAGCTACGCTCGATTTCGTTCACGGGCGCGCCGATCTTGCGGCCGGCATCGTTCGCGCGATCGGCAATGCGGATAAACGTTTTGCCGAAGACCGGTTGCGGATGCTGCGCGCGGTGCGGTTTGCGGCGCGATTTGAGTTTGTCATCGAACCGGAAACGGAAGCAGCCATTCGCGGCCATTCCGAAGCTGTTTCCCAGGTCAGCTGCGAGCGGATTCGGGAGGAACTGACGCGCATGCTCACCGAGGGGCGGGCGCGGCGAGCCTTTGAGCTGCTCGACCGGACGGGGTTGCTCAAGCAGATTCTGCCGGAGATCGATCTCCTTCACGGTGTAGACCAGCCGCCGGAATACCATCCCGAGGGCGATGTGTGGGTGCATACGCTGCTGCTGCTCGAGAAGCTGCGTGCGGGTGTCTCGGCGACGCTGGCCTGGGGCGCGCTGCTGCACGACGTGGGCAAGCCGGCGACCTTCGAGCGCGCTCCGGACCGCATCCGGTTCAACGGGCACGTCGAGGTGGGTGTGCGGATTGCCGAGAATATCTGCCGCAGGCTGCGCTTTTCGAGCGAAGATACGGCACAAATCGCGGCTCTAGTTGAAAATCACATGCGTTTTGGCGATGTGATGCGCATGAAGGAGTCGACGCTGAAGCGGTTCTTCCGGCTGGCCCACTTTCCCGAGCACCTGGAACTGCATCGGATCGACTGCCTTTCGAGCCACGCCGATCTGACGCTTTACGACTACGCCAAGCGGCGCTACGAGACGCTTCCGCAAGAGGCGGTGAGGCCGCCGCTCCTGGTCACGGGCGAAGACCTGATCGCCGCCGGATATCGTCCGGGGCCGCGCTTTAAGGAGATGCTCGCCATGGCGGAAGATGCGCAGCTTGAAGGGCGTATCGCTTCCAAACCCGAGGGACTCGCACTGGTGCGGGAGGCCTTTCCCGCAGATACCCCCTCCCCTCTAGATGGGTAGGCTCTTTCTTTTATTTTCAATGAGATAGCGGGGGATTATCCCCCCGCTATCTCATTGATTCTTTAGTTTCTTAGGTCGTTTTGTGTATTTTCAATGGCTTACCGGGTAATCGGTTTTGGGTATTACCTTCCTGGACGGAAATTTCTGCCCTCTCTTCAAGGATAGCAATTCAGGGCGTAATGGTATGCCAAGCTTCCTTGTCTTCTAAGTCACGTCTAATGTGTTGATTGTGGGATTTCTGGAGGTTTCGAGGACTTGACAGGGTTTTTCAGCGCGGAATAAGGTGACGCGTCGTTCGCACGACGCGCGGCGAGAGTGTGCTTTGCACCTCTTTTTTCATTTTCACTACATGTCATAATTTTGTGGCCTCCCACCCTTTCGCAAACTACGCGAAAGGATGGGGCACCCTCTGTATTGTTCTAAGCCAATATGGGTGACACCCGAGTAGACCCTACTCGAGAATGAGTAATAAACTGGGCCGCCACTATTGCCCGGAAAACATGGAAGCGAATATGTATTGCTTAACTTTTTTGAGGGCAGCAAGTGCGCCGTCGGTGAAGTGGTCCTCATTCAGGAGCGAGAGTTCGCTAGGAGCGCGGTGCATTCGCTAGCGAATATAGGCAATATCACTCGATGGCTCGTTTTTTCGCGGGGCGGGGCCGGCCTCTGTCATCCAGTTCGATTAAGTCGTCATCGCCTCTTCGGGGCTTGGCGCCTGAACCTGGGGCGAGGTTTGGCAGGACGTCACGAGTCGAGTCGGTGTCGAAGTAGATGGCGAGGTGATCGGACTTGAGCCAGTCCTGATATTCGGGCTCGTTCGGGAGGCGGATGTCTACGACATTGCCGCCACGCCGATCCACCGAGGAAATTGGTTGTGCGTCAGTACCGACGACGATGCGTCCGCAGCGATAGTTGGGGAACTTTCCCGGACGCATGAAGATGCGATCGAGCGCGCCGCCGGAAGGACCTCTGCCGGTGGGGCTGTTGAGCACGCACGGCCAGGCGAGCCGGTTGCAGTCCATGGTGTCGTAAACATTGGTGTCGGCGAGGATCAGGTCCAGTTGCTTCTGGGCAGGGGATTGGCCGACGGCTCCCGGTTTGGCGGGCCGGTGGAAGGTCAGCCCGGAGCCGACCAGCGCCTGCAGATATTCGACGGCGGTAATATTTCTGTTCTCGCGATCCTCTGTATTGAGACCGTAGGGCGCGTGGAAGGCAGCGAGCCGTACGGCCTCGTGGCCGTCCTTGACCTTCACGATGAGGTAATTTCGGCTATAGCCGATCTGGATCGTGTCGTCACCGCGAGGATCGGGCTGCGTGAGATCGTAATGGAAGTTCACTGCCTCGCTGTAGCCAAAGAAGTAGTTGTCCTGGGCGCAGCTTCCTACGACATGTTTGCCGGTCCAGGTGATGGGGCTGGGGTCGGCACTGCGGCGTGCTCCACCCTCCAGGTCGAGGGTAGCTGTCGGCTCCTGCAGGACACACACCTGCGCGCCGATGGCGTTCATCATCTTGCGCAGGTTGACGACACGTCCATTAATGTTCCAGCTGACAATTCGCAAAACAAGAACCTGCCGGGGGAGATAGTAGGTACGTTGATTGTCCCATTCGGACGGCGCATGTTCAAATGGGCGGCGAGATTATCAAATATCGTATTGATCTGCTGGAAGTGTGAAGAGAGCGCTTACGTTTGGGCAGCCGAGGGGCAGGCTGGCTTTCGTAAAAAAGATATTTTGGGGGCGAGGGGATGGAGCTGGCGACGGATCAGAAAAATGATCTTGACTCGGATGGGGGGCGCAAATAGATTTGCTGCTGATTTGCCGGACGATTCTTTCCTGAGGTGATTCATGAAGCTCCCCCGAGTTGTCCTCTTTGCTGTTCTCGGCGTTCTTTCGCTGGTCTCCACAACAGCAGCGCTGGCTCAACGGCAGTCTTTCGTTCCCGACCATCGTTCCTTCGGCTCCGACCATGCGCGCATGGTGGGTTATTTGCCGGACTGGATGATTTATAGCGGCTTCTATCCGAAGCAGCTGGTCACGAACGGGTCGGCGAAGCAGCTTACCCATATTCTTTATGCGTTCGCGAATCTTCCCGCGCCGGGATCGCCGGGAGCGGGGACGTGTCAGCTGGGCGATCCGTGGGCGGATTATGAGACCCCGGTGGCTGCGGCGGACAGCGTCGATGGTGTGGGCGATACGAATACGAACGGGCTGCAGGGCAATTTCAACCAGCTGCTGAAGCTGAAGAAGAAATATCCCAACCTGCGGGTGCTGATTTCGATTGGCGGATGGTCGTGGTCGAGCGGCTTCTCGGCGGCGGCGAGCACGGAGGCTTCACGGAAGGCGTTTGTGTCTTCGTGCATACAGACTTTTATTGCCGGACAGTTCACGGACCCGGCGGATTACAACGTGACGCAGCCGGGCGTCTTCGACGGGATTGACATTGACTGGGAGTATCCGGGGGCGTGCGGCGATACGTGCTCTTACAGCCCGGACGATACGGTGAATTTCACGCTGCTGTTGCGGGAGTTTCGGCGGCAGCTCGATGCGATGACGGCGAAGACGCACGAGCAGTATGACCTGAGCATCGCCGCGCCCGCGGGTGCCGAGGACTACACGCTGATTCAGCTGGGCGAGGTGCAGAAGTCGCTCACGTTTATCAACCTGATGACGTATGACCTGAATGGGGCGTGGAACGACTATGCCGATCATGCGGCGCCGTTGTTTACCGCGCCCAACGATCCTATCGCGGCGGACAAGGGCAACAGCCTGGCTGGCGCGGTTGCGGCGTATCGCAAGGCTGGGGTTCCGGTGCAGAAGATCAATGCGGGGATTCCGTTCTATGGGCATGGATGGGTGGGCGTTCCGGCGAAGAACCATGGGCTGTATCAACCGGCGACGGGAGGCGCGCCGGACGATCAGGCCAACTATAACGTTCTCAAGACGCTGACCGGATACAAGAGCTACTATGATCCGCTGAGCGGCATGTCGCACTGGATCTACAGCCCGTCGACGCAGACGTTCTACTCCTACGACGACGAGATCACGGTGTTTACCAAGGCGCTGTATATCCGCTCGGAGCACCTGGGCGGGGCGATGTTCTGGGACATCACCGGCGACGATACGCAGGGGACGCTGCTGCACTCGGTCTATGCGGGTCTGCATGGGTGGTAGCCATGCGGATACGCACCCGGCTTTAGTGCTCGGCTACGAGATTCCCGATTTCGGATAACGAGAACGTCTCTGCGGCGAAGGTGAAAGTTCCTTTCTCCCTGATTTCGCGCGAGGCGTGGATGAAGGCGCTCAGGGAGGCCCGGCTCAGGGCCGACCCGAGGCTGATGCGACGTACACCTAAGGCCGCCAACTCTGACACGCTGAGGTGCGGCGCTCCTTTTAATGCTGCCAATACATTGACCGGCTTGCTGACTGCGGCGCAGACGGCCTGGATGTCTTCGGAGCGGGTGAGGCCGGGGGCGTAGAGGACTTCGGCTCCGGCCTGCTCGAAGGCCTGCAGACGGCGGATGGTGTCGTCAAGGTCGGGGCGGCCGTGGAGATAGTTTTCGGCGCGGGCTACGAAGATGAAGGGGAAGGGCAGGGCGCGGGCTGCTTCTGCGGCTGCGGCGACGCGCTCGACGGCCAGGTTGAAATCGTAAATAGGGTGCGCGGCGTCGGTGGTTGCGTCTTCGATGGAGCCTCCGACGAGGCCTGCTTCTGCGGCGAGACGGATGGTTTCGGCTGCGGCTTCGGGGGCGTGGCCGTATCCATTTTCGAGATCGGCGGCGACGGGGAGGTGGGTGGCTTCGACGATGGATTTTGCGTTGGCCAGGGCTTCGGCGCGGGTGATGCTGGCGGTTCCGTCACGGCGGGCGAGAGTGATGGCTAATCCGCCGCTTGTCGTAGACAAGGCTTCGAAGCCCAGCGCGGTGAGGATGCGCGCGGTGCCTGCGTCCCATGGGTTGGCTACGATGAGAGGTTCGGGCCGGTGGTGGAGCTGGTAGAAGGTCGCGGCTTTTTCGGCTTGGGTGGGCATGTTGGGAGTTTACTTGGGCTGGCGGGATTGAGTGGGTGCTTTGCGGTGAGTTGACTGGCGTGCTTTCCCACCCTTGCCTCTGGCTCAGGATGGGGCACCCGGCCATCCTTTCAAAAGATTGTTACCCAATGTGCGTCGGCTGGAGGAGGACTTTGCTTTCCCACCCTTCGCTCTGCGAAGGATGGGGCACCCCTTTTCGTGCTGCTTAGAAGAAGCGGATCCTGCCCCTTCACTTTGTTCAGGGGCAGGATGACAGTGCTTCTAGGAGCGATGCGGTTACGGCTGCATGAAGGACGGTGGGCGTTCGTTCGCCGGCTGGCCTCGCTGCTTGTTGGGTTCGGGACTCAGTTTGAATTCAATTTTCGAGGTGCCGGTGGCTAAATCTGACAGCGGGAGCCAGGAGTTGGTGTTTGGTTTGCCGTTGATGAGGAGTTGCTGGACGTAGGGGCCGGTTCCGCTGCTGTGGATGGAGAGGGTGCGACCGTCTCCGAAGCGAACGGTGGCCGAGGGGAACATGGGTGTGCCGAGGAGCAATCCGCCTGCGCCGGGGATGCCGGGGTAGAGGCCGAGGGCATTCCAGACATAGACACCGGAGGTGGCGCCGAGGTCGTCGTTGCCGGGGATGCCGTCGGATTTGGTGTTGAAGGTCTGCTGTTCGATGCGGGTGATGACGCTTTGCGTCTTCCAGGGCTGGCCGGCGAAGACGTAGGCATAGGGCGTAACGAAGTCAGGTTCGTTGGCCATGTTGAAGCAGGGCTCGCCCCAGCAGATGAGCTTGGAGAAGAACTTGTCGAGGCGCGGGGTGGTGGCGTCGTCGCCGCCGATGCGCTTGATCAGCTCAGGGTAATCGAAGGGGATCATGAAGGTGTACTGGTAGGTGTTGCCTTCTTCGAAACCGTTCTGGTCTGTAGATACTGGTGCGTTGGGGCGCTTGGGAAGAGACTTTTCGGCGTCGAAGCCCTGGAGCCAGGTACCGTCGGAGTTTTTCGGACGAATCCAGCGGGTCTCGGCGTCGAAGAGATTCTTCCAGTTCTCCGATTGTTTGAGAAACTTCTGATAATTCGCCGTGTCGCCGAGGCTGCGGGCGAGCTGCGCGATGGCGAAATCGTCGCTCGCGTATTCAAGGGTGCGCGAGGCGGCGCTGGCGTCCTTGTCGATGGGGACGTAGCCGAGCTTGAGGTAATCGGCGAGGTAGGGACGCTCTTCACCGTCATGCGGGCCTTTGCCGGGCTCGGAGGCGGCTTTGATCATGTACTTCAGCGCGGTTTTTGCGTCGAAGTTGCGCACGCCGAAGGCGTAGGCGCTGGCGAGCAGGACGACGGGCGAATCGCCATTCATGACATAGCTGACGTCATTGGCAGCGGGCCAGCGCGGGATTTGTCCGCTCTGCTCGGCGTCATTGACGAGGGATTGCATCATGTCGCCGACGCGGGTGGGGACGAGCAGCGATTGCAGCTGGATGGTGTTGCGATAGATGTCCCAGTCAGAGAAGTTGGCGTATTGCGCCTGCTGCTTGGTGGATGCGAGCGAGCGTACTTTCCAGTCGAAGCCGATGTAGTCGCCGTTGTCGTCGCTGAAGAGATTCGGCGCGAGCAGCATGTGATAGAGGCCGGTATAGAAGATCTTGCGCTGGTCGGGTGTGCCGCCATCGACGGAGATGCGGTCGAGGAGTCGGGTCCAGGTGTCGCGGGCGGTGGTGTGGATCTGATCGAAGTTCCAGCCGGGGATTTCAAGGTTGAGGTTGGCGAGGGCATTGGCTTCGCTGACGTAGGAGATGCCGACTTTCAGCTGCAACTGGCTGCGGTTGCCGAAGTCGAGCCATGCGCCGGTGTGTTTGCCTGCGGCTTCGCGCTGGTTCTTCTGGATCGAGTCGCCGTTCCATGTGGAGAAGGTCTGGAAGGGCTGCTCGAATTTTGCGGCGAAGTAGAGGGTGTAGCGGGTGGGCGTACCGCAGAATCCGCCAGCGGTGGTCGAGCCGGTGACGGCGTTGTCGCCGACGATTTTGATCTGGTTGCCGTCGTGCTCGCGGCCCACGGGCGGGAGCGTTCCGATGTGAACGTCGCTGTTGGCGCTGCCGCCGGAGTTGACGAGCAGACGCGCGGGCTGGCCCTGCGGGAAGTGGATGCGGGCGATACCGGCGCGACTGGTGACGGTGAACGCGACTTCGATTCCGCTGGCGAGGGTGACGGAGTAGTAGCCGGGGTGCGCTTCTTCATGCGCGTGATCGAAGGATTGAGTGTAGGTGTCGAGCGAGGTTGCGGGGGATGCGGTCAGCTCACCTGTGATCGGCAGGATAGGGACGTCGCCGTAGAGAGGGCATCCTGCGCCACTGAGATGGGTGAGGCCGAAGCCATAAATTTTGCTTTTGTTATAGAAATACCAGCCGTTGTCGCCGGTGTCGGGACTCCACTGGATCATGCCGAAGGGAAGCGACGCGCCGGGAAAAGTATTTCCGTCGCCGGAGGTCCCGATGAAGGGATCGACAGAATTGTAAGAGGACTGCGTCTGCGAAAGCGCGGTGGCAGAGGCTGTGAGAACGGTGAGGGTAAGGACCAGCACGTGCTGCAACCGGAACATGTCATCTCCTGAATAAATTCCAGATCAATGTAGCAGAGATGACAAAGGCAGTGGAATCGCAACCATCCCTGTAAATTGCAGAGATGGCTGCGACGGCAGTGAATCGCTTATTGCTGGGGCGGCTGTTGCTGTTGCTGGCCTGGTTGCTGCTGACCCGGTTGCTGCTGGTCGTCTTGCGGTGGTGGGGCCTGTCCGTGGGGCGGTGGCGGCGGTGTGGGGCGCTTGGTAAGCCTGAAGCCGTCGCGGATAACGTAGAAGTTCTGCTGGGGCAGGTCGGCTTCGAGTAACTGACCGTCAGACGAGTAGAAGAGCTCGATTGTGATGGCGTTCTGGGTGCTGACGGCGGCGCTCGTGTATTTCACCGGGATCGCCTGACCGTTGAGGTGGCCCTGCTGATCGGACAGCGGCGTGAATTTTATCGGTACGAGAAAGCCATTTTCTTTCGGGATGAGTCCCCAGGAGTTGGCTGGGTTGCGCATGGCGACCTGGGCGAGCAGGAGGTAGCCGGCGGGGTCGAGGTCAGTGAGCAGGAAGCTGTTCTGGTTGCGGTCGACGGCGTTGGTCTGCTGGGTGCCGCTGGCGGAGACGTCGATCTTGAACTGGCGGCCGGTGGGGTCGGAGGTGGCGCTGAAGGTGACGGCCTTGCCGCTGACGACTCCGCTGAGCTGGTCGGTGATGAGGTTGAGGGACAGGTCGAGCTTCTGCGTGTTGGAGAAGGCATAGCTGAACTTGTCCTGGGCCATCTTGCCGTTCGAGGTGATGAGGTATTTATTGGGGGCGTTCTGAACGGTGTAGGTGGCGGAGCCGAGGTTTTTGCCGTTCTGCTCGATGGAATAGCTGACCGTGCCCGGGGTAAGGGTGGTCTGCGCGAAGGTTGTCGACGCGAAAAGGGCAGAGGCGCAGAGAAAGAGCTTCAATCGGTTCATTCCGGAGTGTTTTCCTCCCTCATGATTGTAGACACGGAGTTCTGGGGAAAGTGGCGGTGGGTGCTCGGGTCTCGCGGCTGTGGTTTGCTGGGGTCCGTGGTTCCCACCCTTTGCTGCGCAAAGGATGGGGCACCCTTTTTCTTGCCTGCTTGGAAAAAAGCAGATGTGCTGGCGGAGAAAAATACCCCAGGTCTGCTTCGCGAACCTGGGGTACTTGGGTCATTGCCTGGTTGAGATTTACTTCTGGGCCTGGTCGAAGCGCTTGTTGATTTCGTCCCAGTTGACTGTGTTCCACCATGCGGCGAGGTAATCGGGGCGCTTGTTCTGATACTTCAGGTAGTAGGCGTGCTCCCAGACATCGTTGCCGAGGATGGGGAAGAGGCCCTGTGAGAGCGGATTGTCCTGGTTGGCTGACGTGGTGATTTTCAGTTTGCCGCCGTCCCAGAGAAGCCAGCCCCAGCCGGAGCCGAACTGCTTCGCCGTGG
>JAATFH010000075.1 GCA_015655315.1 Terriglobales bacterium | reverse complement strand
GAAGCGAAGATGCGACCAGAGCGTAATCAGCGAATTGGTTTCGATGGTGGCATGAACCTCTGCGCCCGTCTCACGGAAGTGCATATCGATGATCCGGCGATTCTGCATATCGGAGGTGAGCAGGCAGAGCGGATGCGTGGCTGCCTCGGACCACGTGATCGTGTGCTGATCCTTGGCTTGTCTACTCTTCTGGGTGAGAAGAACGTACCGTTCCGTATAAAGCTGAAACCTGCGCACACGAGCGAGCGGTTCGTTGTCGAGATACGTAACGCCAATGTCGAGATTGAACTCGTCCAGGCCTCTCTGGATTTCGATTGAAGTGAGTGAACGAATCACTGTGCCGGTGCGTGGATGGAGCTTGGCAAACGGGGTTGTGAGCAGAGAGATGATGGGCAACGTGACCGGGATTGCGCCGATTTTCAGCTGCCCCGTCAGCCCCCTGCGCATTTCGGCGAGGTTCTGCTGCAGGCCCTCGAAGTCTGTGATGACATGCTGTGCCCACTCCAGCACCTTCTCGCCTTCCGGAGTCAGGCCGAGGAAACGCTGCCCGCGCTCCACGAGGAGAAACCCAAGGCTCTCCTCCATCTGCTTGATGCCGGCGGAGAGCGTGGACTGGGTTACATGACAGGCCGCAGCTGCTCGTGCAAAGTGTTTTTCGCGGGCAAGAGCAGTCAGAAATTCAAGGTGCCGAAGAATCATTCGTACATTTGTCTCAGCCTAAATCATATATTTTCATCGTTTCGCGGGATAGGTTGATCGGGATTTCTATTTTGATCGGGCCGGGGTCATCTCCAAGGCCCAGATCGCTGTGGGACGCATGTACATCCCTGCACGGAAATTTCCTGTGATGTCCCACGCTTCGGGGGTTCGGAACCAGTATCCCTTCGTTTCGTAGATCACGTGATACAAGCCGCGCGTCGTTTTGTAGGCTTCGTCTTTCATGCCTTCGCTCATCAGGATTCCGGCATAGCCGAGGGTTGTGCCTACCCACACTTCTTTCGCCTGTTCATTTGAGCTGAGAATGGACCCATCCGCGCCCATGCCGTTGGCTGCGCCCATCTCGCCATTGCCAAACTTCATCACGTTGAAGGCAAAAATCTTCTTCATGGTGGATAGCTGCATCTCATGCGGCACGATGTCGCCGAGACCGGTGAGATTGGCATACCACTGCCCGGCAAGCTGGTCGGCCTGGATGGCGTCCTTGAACTCGCTGTTCGTGTCATAGCGGAAGTATTCGCCATTCCAGAGCTGCGAGATGTAAGTCTTCTGGCCTTTGAGAAAGAGTGCATGATACTCAGCGGCTGTTTGAGTGTCGCCGAGAATGCGGGCGGTCTCTTCTCCGGCCCGTAGCGCTGACAGCCAGAGTCCTCCCGAATATGCGCTGACGCCGCGGACTACCCACGAGTCATAGGTTTGGTCAGGATAGCCGCTGTTCTCAGGAATGCCGCCGCCGTGATCGAACTGGCGTAGATACTCGATCGCGTCTTTGACGGCGGGCCAGGTCTCGCGGAGAAATGCAGTGTCGCTGCGTCCGGTGAGAACGTAGTCGCGATAGACCATCAGCACAAATTTAGAGTTGAGGTCCTTCCAGTCGTTGGTATCCTGCCAGCCTGGCTCGTTGACGGCAACGAAGGGATCGCCTTCAGGCACGCCGAGATCATGAGGGACCGCACCTTTTTTCTTTCGCTTGTGCGTGACCGGTTCGCCTGTTTGCTCGGTCTTCCAGACCCAGAGCCCTTGCTCGGGCCATTCTTTTGGCACGGTGTCGGCGAACTCCCGCAGCACTTGCTTGTCGATATCGGGCCAGAACTTCAGCAAGGGCAGGGAAGCGTAGAAGCGCACGTCCAGCGTGCCGTAGTAGGCGTAATCGAAGCATTCGAGCAATGCAAAAGACGGTGGAGATTTAGAGTCCGATCCCTGTTGGCGTCCCCAGAAAGTTCCGCCATCGGTCAACGCATACAGTTCATTGAAGAGCATGCCTCGATACCAGAGCGGCTTGCTCTCGTCGTTGATATAGGGAGCCTGCCATTGGTCGACTTCATCGCTCCACGAAGCAGCATGGAGCAAGCCGTCTTTGGCGATGGCCCAGGCGTTCTCGCCGGATGTTCCATAAAAATCAGTGTAGCGCCGATTCCATTTTCTTCCCTCGCCAAACTGCACTACCGGGAAGTCCCATGCGAGAACCATAGGGATGACCTTTTTCTCGCCGGGCTTCAGCGTGAAGCGCAAGGCGATGGCTCCGGCGAGCTTCTCTTTGTCGCTCACCCACGATTTACCGTCGTTCGCGAGTCTGCCATCTTTTGAGAAGGGAGCCCAGACTGCTTTGCCATCTCCCTGCGCCTGAAACGTCGTCTGATAGCTGACTTCCACGCCGGGAGAATCCAATGCCGCGATGACAAACTGGCCATCCCACTCATTTGGGCCAACGTCGGTCCGGTTTCTATCAAAGACGATGCCCTTCATGGTTCCCGCATCGCCGACGGCCTCACTGTGAAAATCGTTGTGGTTGCCCTGGTTCGGGGTCCCGCTGAAGTCCCGTGTAAAGGTGCGGAACCATCCCGACATATTCGTCCAGGAAAGAAGCACCGAGACGGTGACCGTTTTGTTTGTGGGATTATCGGCATGCCAGCGGTAGACGGCGACGGGGTAGCTCGATTCGCGGTAGTTGTCGGGGAGAATCGGTGAAAACTGCTCCAGAACAACGTGCGCCGGGAACTTGTCCCACTTGTAATCGAACCAGGCCTTTGGATAAAGAGCGTAGTAGTCGCCCGCTCCGGTTGGGTAATCCCACTGCCAGCTTGATAGCTCTTTGCCTCCGGGATGTCCGGTCATCAGCACGCGAGCCGTGCCTTGCGTATCGCCCTCGGATTGCTGGAACATGGCAAACTGATTCGCGTAGACCGGTTCGTATTTGTGCACTCCGGCCTTGATATGCCAGCGGGCGAAATCGCCGCGATAGCTGCGGGAAAATGTGCCTGCGCCGAATCCGCCGACAGGTACACCCTGCCAGTAACCGTCGTCAATGTCTCCGGCTACGCGCGTGACACCTGGATTCTCTAAAGGAAGCCCGAGGGGACGCTGCCATGCTGCTTTGGGAATCGTATCCCCGCTCCATGCGGCGGGAGCGAATGATAAAAAGAGAATACATGCTATGGCGTAAATGAACGAGCGTTTCAAAGGATCTCCCTGGACGTGCGGATCGCGAATCAAACCCAGACTGTTCCTGGCAATTGCGCAAGGACTATAAATGATCGAACAAAAATCGCTTGTCACTCACAGTGATTGAGAGTACATACTAACTAATCATTACGAAGGCTGTCACGTTCAAAATGACGATATTCCTGAGGTCGATGACGATGAGGTTCCTGGGTTGCTTCGCAGCTCTCTTTGTATTTGTAAGCGCATGCTCGGCTGAGTTGCCCAGCTACTACAGGACCGTCAATCGCGTGACCTGGGTTGTCCGCGATGCGGAGCACGTAAAAGAGAAGTGGATCCTCCTGGGGGTTGTCGGATGTCCACGACTTCGGCAAGGTTAAGCTGCAAGGGCAGTATCGTGGAAAACCTGTGACGATCACCGTGCGGCGCGTTACCGGACAGCTTGGGAATCTGACCGTCGACATGATTCAGCCCAAAAAAGAGCAGAAGAATGCCTTCACTGATTTTCTCAACCAGCACGGAGAGGGCATCTTTGCTGTCGTGCATGTAGTCCCGAGTGGCGAAGCGATGACTGCGGAAGTGCAGCGCATGCAGGGACTCGGCGTCAATGTACTGCAAAAGGTAGTGCTGGGCCAAGGCAAGGATTCCATCATCTATACGTATTTCGATACCGAGCCAAAAGGTAAGTTCGTTTTAGGGCTGGTGTTCTCGCAGGAGGGCGCGCCTGCGCCTTCAGGGCGGATTACCATCTCGCACCTTGCACCCGTGGTGCGAGATGCAGCGAGTGTCTCGGCCTTCTGGCAGAGTCTGGGTTTCCCTGCATTCACGATGGAGCATGCTACGCCGCGCGGAGACTCCCGCTACCGTGGCCAACCCCTGTTGCTCGCCTTTGAAGTGGGCTTCCAGCACTTCGACCAAATCAGTTATGAATGGATCGTCCCGCCCGCGACTCCGCCGAATATCTATGGGGATTTTCTGAAGCTGCACGGCGAGGGAATCCAGCATCTGGGTATGCCGGTGGATGATCTGAAGAAGGCTGCCGCCGAGTATGAAAATCTTGGCTATCCCATCTGGCAGTCGGGGGCGTGGGGAGAGGTGGGCAAGAAGAACTCCGGTCAATACCATTACATGGATACAGACGCCATCGGCGGCGTGAGCGTCGAGCTGATTCACGCCTACTGAAAGCGACGTAGCGACGTGGTCGTTGATTCGTCCGGCGCCGCCGTTCCGGGTGCTGAAGTGCTCACGGCGAATGTAAATACCAATGCCACGCAACATGCGATCACCGATCCGGAAGGCCAATATCCTCTTCTGGCGCTGCAGCCCGGCATCTACAAAATGACGGTAACAGCTCCGGGTTTCACGACCTTTACCACGACGGGCATCGATGTGAAGGTCAATGATCAACTACACATCGATGCCACTCTTATCGAAACAAATACTGGCGATGCCGAGAACGATGATGCTGGACTGACCTTTTATCCCGCTCTGGATATTCTGTACAGACGGGCAAAGTGAAGACGATGGACCCGCATAAGAACGGGGGCTATTTCTTCAACGCCAACACTGCTTTCAGGCCGGAGAATCTCGGAGAGCACAGTGCCACGCCTGTACGGTTCTTTGCCGGACCGGGAATTTTCAACACCGATCTCGGCGCGAGCAAGTCCACCAGTCTTGCCGAGGGCGTTTCGCTGCTGCTCCGGGTGGAATTCTTCAACATCTTCAACCATACAAACTTCATCAATCCCGTCGGCAACATTACCAATTCAGGTCAGTTTGGCCAGGTCATCAGTTCCCGTGACCCACGCATCGGCCAGATTGCGGCTAAGGTTGTCTTCTAAGCCGCGCAGCTTTGCCCCGCGTTCATGCTGCATGGGCGCGGGGCAATTTTTCTGCTACTGACAATTTCACAGTCCTCATCTTGACAGCTGGTTGGTGCTCCATTGATCATTAAGCGCGTGCGGACTTATATAACAAACTTTACAAACTGAACGAGGTTGGAGTGGCTGTCAGGGAAATTGGGATCATCATGCACGCTGTCACGGGACGTATGGGCTATAACCAGCATCTTGTCCGGTCTATCGTGGCGATACGAGATCAGGGTGGCGTGACGCTTCCGAACGGTGACCG